>CALVZR010000124.1 GCA_944372565.1 uncultured Clostridia bacterium
ATAAACTCACCGAAGAGCTCCGCCACATCGTGAACAACACCCTCGAACATCTCGATATGAAGGCGGACGGCGACAAGGCCGCCGTGAAGAACGCGGTGCGCCGCGGCATCAAGAATCATCTGTTCAGAAAGACCAAGAAAAACCCGATGATCCTGCCCATCATCATGGAAGTATGACGGCGTTTGAAACCCTGCTCGCCCTGCGCGCCGCCGCACAGGCGGAGGGCATTCCCACCCTGCGGGACAAAACCTTTTCCCGCCTTATCAAAGAAGTGCGCGCCCGCGGGGCGGAGCGCATTCTGGAAATCGGCGCGGCGGTGGGGATTTCGGGCGCGGCGATGCTGCTCGCGGCGGAAAACGCCCGCCTCGTCACCATCGAAAAGCGGGCGGAATACGCCGATCGCGCGCGGAAAACCTTCCGCGCGCTTTCGCTTGACGGGCGGGCGGAGGTGCTCGAAGGGGACGCGGACGAAATCGTGCCCCTGCTTTCGGGCGGATACGATTTCATCCTGCTCGACGGGCCGAAGGGAAAATATCTTTCCTATCTGCCGCACCTGAAAGCCCTGCTCAAAACGGGCGGCGCGCTGTTTGCGGATAACGTTTCGCTTCGGGAATACGGGCTGAAACATACCGAGCGCAGGAACCGCACGGCAAAGCAGAACATGGAGGCGTTTTGCGCCGCCGTGTTCTTCGACGGCGATTTTTCGGCGCAGAGATACGAAGAGGAGGACGGCGTTCTCCTCGCCGAAAAGATACGGTGAACGAATGAAAAACATCGAACTGCTCGCCCCCGCGGGGGATTTCGAAAAACTGAAAACCGCCCTTTATTTCGGCGCGGACGCCGTTTACGCGGGCGGCAGGAACCTCTCTTTACGCGCCTTCACGGGATTTTCGGACGAGGAGATGGAGCGCGCCGTGCGCTATACGCACGAACGGGGTAAAAAACTGTACGCCGCGGTCAATATCCTCGCGCGGAATACAGATCTCGGCGCGGCGGGGGAGTATTTTGAATTCCTGCAAGCCGTCGGCGCGGACGCCGCCATCGTTTCCGACGTGGGGCTGCTCTCGCTCGCGAAGCGGCGCGCGCCCCGCCTCGCGCTGCACGTTTCCACGCAGGCGAACGCGCTCAACGCCGAGAGCGTGAAGGTCTATGCCGGGCTCGGCGCGTCCCGCGTCATCCTCGCGCGCGAACTTTCCGTAAAGGAGATCGCGGAGATCGCCGCCGCCGCCCCGCGCACCGAGCTGGAAATTTTCGTGCACGGCGCGATGTGCGTTTCTTACAGCGGGCGGTGTCTGATGAGCAACTACCTCGCGGGGCGGGATTCCAACCGCGGGGAATGCGCCCAGCCCTGCAGCTGGCGCTACGAGGTGCGCGAGGCGGGAACGGACGGCGCTTTTTATCCCGTGGAAGAGGACGGGCGGGGCACGTATCTGTTCAACAGCAAAGATCTCAATATGATCGATTATCTGCCCGAACTTGCGGAAAGCGGGGCGTGTTCTTTCAAAATCGAGGGGCGTATGAAATCCGCCTACTATATCGCCACCGTGGTCAACGCCTACCGCCGCGCGCTCGACGCTTACGCGAAAGAAGGCGCGGCGTACCGCGGAAACCGCCTCTTTTCGGAAGAGCTGAACAAGGCGGCGCACCGCGAATACACCACGGCGTATCTGCTGGGGGAGAACGCGGAAACGGAAAGCCGCTCGCTTTCGCAGGTGGCGGGGGAGCGCTCGTTCGCCGCCGTCGTGCTTTCCTACGACGAAAAGACGGGGCGCGCGCTCGTGGAAATGCGCAACCGTTTTTGCCGCGGCGATACGCTGGAAGTGCTTTCCCCCGCGGAGGAGCACAACGCGCTCATCCGCGCGGAGGGGATGACGGACGAAAACGGCCTGCCCGTGGAGGACGCGAAACTCGTGCAGCAGAAACTTTATCTCCCTTCGCCCGTGAAACTGCGCGCGGGGGATATTCTCCGCAAATGAACGAAAAAACACAAGATTTAACGGTCGCTTTTTCCGGCGACCGCTTTTTATAGTGGTTTTCCGTAAAAATACTTGAAAAAAAACCGAAAAAGAGTTATACTATAAAGAAAAAGTGCGAACCCCGCCCGCAAAGGCGGTTTTCCGGGTGTTTTTGAAAAAAAGCGGCGGAAAACGCGGCGCGCCGGGGCGCGGCGCCCTGCGGGGCGGAACGAAATTTATTTACGGAGAAGAGGACATTGGCAAAGAGCTACAACGCCGGAGACATCAAGATCCTGGAGGGGCTGGACGCGGTGCGCATGCGCCCGGGGATGTATATCGGCTCTACGGGGGTGCGCGGACTGCACCATATCCTTTGGGAAATCGTCGATAACGCCATAGACGAGGCGGCGAACGGCTATGCGGACAGGATAGAAGTCATCCTGTATGCGGACGGCAGCGTTTCGGTAGAGGACAACGGGCGGGGCATCCCCACGGATATCCACCCGAAACAAGGCGTATCGGGCGTGGAAGTGGTGTTCACGCAGCTGCACGCGGGCGGCAAGTTCGGGCAGGACGCCTACGGATTTTCGGGCGGCCTGCACGGGGTGGGCGCTTCGGTGACCAACGCGCTTTCCGAATGGCTGGAAGTGCGGGTGTTCCGCAAAACCGTTTACGAAATGCGCTTCCATTCCTTCCTCGACAAAGCGAGCGGGAAAGTCAAGTCGGGCGTGCCGGAATACCATTTGAAAGACACGGGGGAAAAGACCGACAAAACGGGGACGTTCGTGCGTTTCCTCCCCGATAAAACGGTGTTTGAAACGACGGAATTTTCCCACGAAACCATCAACCGCCGCCTGAAAGAACTCGCCTTTTTGAATAAGGGGCTCAAAATCATTCTCGAAGACAGGCGCACGGGGATAGACGAGCGCACGGAATATCGGTATAACGGCGGCATCGTCGATTTCGTGAAATACCTCAACGAGGGCAAAACCGCGCTCTATCCCGAACCGCTCTACGCCAAGGCGGAAAAGGACGGGGTGATCGTGGAATTTGCCCTGCAGCATACCGACAGTTATACCGAAAGCGTGTTTTCCTTCGTAAACAACATCCCCACGCCCGAAGGGGGCATGCACGAAACGGGGTTCCGCGCGGGGCTTACGCGCGCGCTCAACGATTTCGCCCGCAAGGAAAACTATCTGAAAGATAAGGACGCCAACTTTATGGGCGAGGACTTCCGCGAAGGGCTCACGGCGATCATCTGCGTGAAACTCAAAAACGTGCAGTTCGAGGGGCAGACCAAAACCAAACTCGGCAAC
>CALVZR010000125.1 GCA_944372565.1 uncultured Clostridia bacterium
GTTTTTTGAAAATTTGGGGGAATCGTGTCGAAAATATAAGCGAAAGCGCCTTTTTCCGTCGGGTTTTGGCAAGTTTTCCCGCGTTTTTCGGGTTCCGGGGGCGCTTTCTCCGCATTTTCCCGAAACGCTCCCTTCCGACGGACGCCGCCCGATCGGTTTTTCTCCCTCCCCCCTGCCGCGCGGACGAAAAAGCGCGCCCCTTGCTTTTGCCCGTTTCCGGGCGGAAAACGGGCAAATAAAAAATGCGCCGCGGAACTTTTCGTTCCGCGGCGCGGGTTCTTATTTCGTTTTCTTTCAGGCTGCAGCCTCGTTCAGCGCGTCGATCTTCTCCTGCAGCGCCTGCATGGCTCCCATGCCGCCGCTCACCAGCACCGAGATGTCGGAAGAAGTGTATTCCAACTCCTCTATTCTCTTTTCGATCGCGTCGATCTTCGCCTGCAGATCCGCCTTGTTTTCTTCCGTCGGCTCCACGCAGTCGATCTTGTAGCCGCCTTCGGGGTATTCCACATACACCGTCAGTTCGTGCAGCATCCTGCTCACGGCGAGATAATTTTCGTATCTTTCTAAAATGGCGAGATCGTCTTCCATATCGGCCTTCTGCTCGTCGGTAAGCGCGTCATAAGCGGCGCGCGCCTCCGTGATCTGCTCTTCCTGCGTCCACTTTTCTTCTTTATAATCGTATTCGATCTGCGTGATGTCGGTGGAAAGCGCGGAGATCACGAGCGTGACGTACTGCGTTTTGTCGCTCTCTTTTCTCTCGCCGAGGAAATACACGTTTTTCACATACCAGAGGTCGATTTCGTCATCGTCGTCGGTATCCTCTTCCCCGATCGCGCCCTCCGCGGAGGTATCGAGCGCGGCGTAGTTCATATAGCTCAGCCCCGTTGTGGAACTATCCAGGAAGAACGCATACCCCGCAGCGAATTCCACGGGGAACCAATCGGAAACCACCGTGCCTTCGGAAACGCGGATGACCTCGTTTTCCGCCGCGGAAATATCGATCTTGCAAAGTTCGGTATCCGTGCTGATATAATAGATCTCATCGCCCTGTTTGGAAAGGAGGGTGGTTACCGCGGCTTTGGCAACGGCGGTTTTGGTTTCCCTGCCTTCGGCGTTGAAAGAATATTTCACGATATAATCGCCGTCCACCGCGTAAACTTCGGTGAGGGAGGCGAAGATCGAGCCGTTCGCGACGGCGGTCGTGGACTTATATTCCAAAGCGGAGCCGTCTTCGAGCGCGGCGGTCAGCCCCTTTTCGTAAAGATCGGCAACGGCTACGCCGTACGTTTTGGTTTCGTCCGTACTGCTGTACGTTCTCGTTTCGGTGATGACAGCGTAATCTCCCTTCACGAAACTCACCGCATACGTCGCGGCGGGCGCGCCCGCGGGCGTATCGCCGCTCACACGGGTGCCGCTGGCGAGTTGTTTGGGCTGATCTTCGCCCGCTTTCACGCCGTAGAGCACGTTATACGATTCGTCCGTGCCCGCGCTTTCGTTTCTCGGCACGACGGTATAGAGCGCCACCAGCCCGGTTTTTTCGATGACTTCGTTGGGCAGCAGCACGTAACTCGCCGCCGCGTTGTGCGTGCCTTCGTTCACGATCGAAGAGGTGCCCGCCGAAAGGTCGTAATCGACGATGCGCTGTTCTTCGGAATCGTAATAATACGCGTGCACCCTTTCCCCGACTGCCACGAAACGGTGTTCCGTGGAATTGCCGCTGATGGTGAAATACACGGTGAAATCCGTTCCGTCCAGTTTCATGGAGCAGAAATCGAGGTGATCGGTCGCCGCTTCGCCGCTCGTGTTCTTCTGCGTGGAAGGCGTAGCGAAATACGCTCTGTCTCCGAAAATATAAACGCCCGAATCGGTATCGCCCGCGGCGAAGAGCTTGGGCACAACGACCTGCGCCTGCGCGTTTCCGCCGGCGAGATCCGCCTTATTTACCGCCATCAGCGCGCCTTTCACGGGGGTGCCGAGATCGTTGTTCGCGGTATATACTTCTTCGCCGTTGATGAAGTAAACGTAATTCTCCGTTTCCACCACGGCGCCGCCGTTGGTCCCCTCGATCACCTGCCCCCAGTCGGTGAGGGTGACGTTTCCGCTCCAGGTACGGTTGCAGCCGACCGCGCCGAACGCGAGAAGGCCGGAAAGCAGCACCGCGGCAACCGTTTTGAACTTTTTGTTCGCCATTGCTTAAAAACTCCTGTTTTTAAATCGGAAAAATCTTTTGCCCGCGGCATTTTGCCTTGCCGCGGGACATATACTGTACTGTCCGATTTTTCGGTTTATGCTAATCTATTATATATTAAAATCTCGGGATTTGCAATAAAAAAAACGAGGTTTTTAAAATTACGGGCGATTTCGGGCGGCGGCGGAGGGAATTTCCGCCGCCGGGGACGGTGAAATTATGGAAAATATGTCGATTATGAACATCCTCTCTATGTTGAGCGGCGCCAAAAACGCGCAAAACGGCGGGAACGCCGCCGAAGCGGACAAGGGAACTTCCCCCTTCGGGCTGGGCGGTCTTCTGAATTCCTTGCAGAAAGGCGGCGCCCCGCAGGCGGAGCCGCCCGAAAAAAAATCCGAGTCTCCGCGGCGGGAAGAAAAGGGCGAGCGCGTGAAGATCGACGTGAACCCTCTGATCTCCGCGATGAAGAGCCACGACGAATTTATCAAGCGCGTGAACGAAAACCAGAAAAAGAACAAGCCCTGAAAAAGCGCAAAGGTTTTGCCGCTTTTCCGCGGCGGGAAGGCAGAGGCCGTTGCGCCCGGGCTCTTCGCCTCGGGCGAGGCGGAAAACCGCCTGTTCTTTTCGCCCCGCTTTTTCCGGATATGCAAAAAAACCCGCATACGAATGCGGGTTTTCGGTTTTTTTGTGAAATTATCTCTTCGAGAACTGCGGTGCGCGGCGCGCCTTTTTGAGGCCGTACTTTTTGCGCTCTTTCATCCTCGAATCCCTCGTCAAAAAGCCTTCCTTTTTCACGATGGGGCGCAGATCGGGTTCCGCGACGACGAGCGCGCGCGCCAGACCGTGGCGGATGGCACCTGCCTGCCCCGTATATCCGCCGCCGTAAACGTTTGCAAACACGTCGTACTTGGCGGCGGTGTCGGTCACCGCGAGGGGCTGACGGACGATGTATTTCAGCGTTTCCAGCCCGAAATATTCGTCAATCGACTTCCCGTTGATCACCACCGTGCCCGTGCCGCCCGGAATGAGGCGCACGCGCGCAGCGGCCTTCTTTCTTCTGACCGTTCCCCAATATTGAATCTTTTTCTTGCTCGCTGCTTTTGCCATAATCTTTTACCTCTTATATCAGTTTGAGCGGTTCGGGTTTCTGCGCCGCGTTCTTGTGCTCCGGCCCTTTATAGACCTTCAGCTTTTTGAGCATCGCTTTGCCGAGGCTGTTTTTCGGCAGCATACCTTTCACCGCCTCGTAAACCGCCAGGTCGGATTTGTTTTCCATCAACTTTTTATAGGTAACCGATTTCAGCCCGCCGACGTGCCCCGTATGATAACGGTACAGCTTGTTTTCCAGCTTTTTGCCCGTCAGCACCACCTTGTCGCAATTCACGACGATCACGAAATCGCCCGTATCGACGTTCGGCGTAAAGGTAGGCTTATTCTTCCCGCGAAGAATCGCAGCTACCTTCGATGCGAGCCTTCCCAAAGGCATCCCTTCCGCATCGACCACATACCATTTTCTCTCAACCGTTTCGGCGTGTGCCATGTAGGTTTTCATCGCTATTTTTCTCCTTGTCCAGTCCGTTCCTCGGAAAAGTTCGTTTTTACACACGATAAAATTTCGGGGGGCTAATCCTACTTTTTACAAACTTCTCGTTATAAACGCTTAACTATTTTATAATTTTCCCCGCCGAATGTCAAGCAAAATCGCTTGTTTTCGGGCAAAATTATCTAAATTGTACGATTTTTCGCGCGAACCACAATATCTTGTATGCCGCCGCAAATCTCAATCGTATTCCACCCCCAGAAGGCACAATCCCGCGGCGGGCGCGGTTTTGCCCTCGCACCGTTTTTTCTCTTCCAGAATGCCCTTCACGCGTTCGGGCGGGATCTTCCCCTCGCCCACTTCGGCGAGCAGCCCCGCCATAATGCGCACCATATTGTATAAAAACCCGCTGCCGCACACCGTGAAAAAAACGAGTTCCCCTTCCGCCTCCACTTCGGCAAAGTAAATCCTCCGCACCGTGCTCTTCACGGCGGAATCGGCGGCGCAGAAACTCGCGAAATCCTTTTCCCCCACGAAATAAGCGGCGGCGCGGCGCATCTTTTCAAGATCGAGCGGGCGGCTCTTCGCCGCGTAGCGCATATAGAGCGGGCGCTCGGTTGCCGAAACGTAAAACGTATAGCGGTAGGTCTTTTTTCTGGCCGAACGGCGGGCGTCGAAATCCTCCGCCGCGCGCCCGCTTTTCAGGGCGCGTATGTCCTTGGGGAGCAGGGCGTTGAGCGCGGGGGCGTAGCGTTCGGCGGGGATGTTTTCCGCCCCGACGGAAAAGGAAGCGACCTGCCCTTTCGCGTGCACGCCGCTGTCCGTTCTGCCGCTCCCCGTTACGGAGATTTTCTCCCCCGTCAGGGAAAAAAGCGCCTTTTCGAGTTCGGCCTGCACGGTGTTTCCGTTGGGCTGCACCTGCCAGCCGCAGTAATTCGTGCCGTCGTATTCGAGGGTGAGTTTCACTTTCATACGGGCACCCCCAAAACGCCGTTCAAAAGCACGATGCCCGCGATCAGCCCCGCCATAAGGGCGAGGGCGATGAAATCGCGGTAAGTCGGCCGCATCTTTTTATATTTCGTCCGCCCCTTCGCGCCCGAATAACAGCGGGCGTCCATCGCGTCGCCCAGTTCGTCCGCGCGGCGGAAGGAACTCACGAGCAGCGGGATGAGGATGGGGATGAGCGCGCGGATGCGTTTAAATAGGTTTCCGCTCTCGAAATCCGCGCCGCGCGCCTTCTGCGCGTTGATGATGCGTTCGGTTTCGTCCATCAGCGTGGGGATGAAACGGAGCGCGATGCTCATGATGAGGGCGAATTCGTGCACGGGGAATTTAATCCATTTGAGGGGGGTGAGCAGGCTTTCCAGCCCGTCCGCGATCTCCACGGGCGTGGTGGTGAGCGTGAGGATTGCCGTGCCCATCACCACCAGCATGATGCGCAGCGTGATGAACGCCGCGCGCAAAAGGCCCACGTCCGTGATGACGATCACCCACCATTCGGCGAGCACGGTGCCTTCCCTGTTGAAAAGCACCTGCAAAACGGAGGAAAAGATCACGAAAAACAAAATGCCCTTCACGCTTTTGAGCACCTTGAAAAAGGGCACGCGCGAAACCGCGGTGGCAATCACGATGAACGCGAACGCCGCGGCGAACCCGAGGAAGTGAAATTCCCGCACGAGGAACACCGCCACGATGTAGGCGATGGAAAGCACGATTTTAAAGCGCGGGTCCATACGGTGCACGAAGGAGCGCGCGGGGTAATACTGACCGAAGGCGACGTCTTTCATCTTCCCTCCTCCGCGCGCCGATATGTTTCGAGCACCTTCCGCGCGAAATCGCGCTCGGTGAAATCGGTGTCGATTTTCACGCCGTTCGCCGCGAGGCGGGCGGCGAGATAGCCCGTAACGGGCACGTCTAGCCCCATTTCTGCGAGGGTTTCCGCCTCTTTGAAAAGTTCTTTCGGCGGCGCGACTTTCCACACCTCTCCGTTTTCGAACACCGCCGCTTTCGTGCAGTGCTCCGCCACGTTGTCCATATCGTGCGAAACGATGACCACGGTTTTCACAAACCCGCCGTGCAGGGCGTGCAGCAGGGCGAAAAATTCCTTCTTGCCCTTGGGGTCCAGCCCCGCCACCGGCTCGTCCAGCACGAGGATTTCCGGTTTGGTTACGATCACCCCCGCGATGGCCACGCGGCGTTTCTGCCCGCCCGAAAGGTCGAAGGGGGATTTTTCTTTCACCTCTTCGTAGGAAAGCCCCACCGTTTCGATCGCCTCCCTCACGCGGGCGGCGGTTTCTTCCTCGGAGAGGCGCTCGAAGTTTTTCAGTCCGAACGCCACGTCCTCCGCCACCGTGTCGGCAAACAGCTGATATTCGGGATACTGGAACACCATTCCCACCTTGGAGCGCAGTTTTTTGAAATCGCACTTCTTATCGAGCAGGTCGAATTCCCCCACGGTGAGCTTTTTGCTGCCCTTATCCGCTTTGATCAGCCCGTTGAGGTGCTGAATGAAGGTGGATTTCCCGCTGCCCGTGTGCCCGATGATGCCGAAAAATTCCCCCTCGTCGATGGTGAGCGACACGTTTTTGAGGGCGGAAACGGCGAATTTGGATTTCGGCGAATATACGTGGCTTAAATTTTCGGCAACAATCTGCATAATTCATCACCCAGCTCTTCTTTTGTGTAAATCCTGCCGATCTCCATCCCCCCCGCGCGGAGCATGGCGGCGATACGCGCGGGAACGGGCACGTCCAGCTCGTATTTTTCAAGTTCCTCTTCCCGCGAAAAGATCTCCGCGGGCGTGCCGCTCATCACGATCTTCCCGTCGCTCAAAACGAGCACGCGGTCGGCCTCGCACACCTCGTCCATATAGTGGGTTACGGCGAGCACCGTCATCCCGTTTTCGCGGTTGAGTTTCTTCACGACGTCCGTCACTTCCCGCCGCCCGCGGGGGTCGAGCATGGCGGTCGATTCGTCCAAAATGAGCACTTCGGGGCGGATGGCGAGCACGCCCGCGATGGCTACGCGCTGTTTCTGCCCCCCCGAAAGGCGGGACGCCATAGACTTTCTGTATTCCTGCATCCCCACGGCGGAAAGGGCGAAATCGATGCGCTCGCCGATCTCCTTGCGCGGCACGCCGATGTTTTCGGGGCCGAACGCCACGTCGTCTTCCACGATGGAGGCGACGAGCTGATTATCGGGATTCTGAAACACCACGCCCACGCGCTTGCGCAGTTCGAAAAGCGTCTTTTTGTCCGCGGCGGAAATGCCGTCCACGAAAATTTCCCCTTTCGTAGGCTGCAGCAGGCCGTTCAAAAGCCGCGCCAGCGTGCTCTTTCCGCTGCCGTTGTGCCCGATCACCGCCACGTATTCCCCCTTTTCCACGGTGAGATCCACGCCGCAGAGCGCGTCCTTTTCCGCCTGGGGATAGCGGTAATATACCTCTTTCGCCTCGATAAAACTCATGTCTTCTTTCCTTATTTATTTGATTATTTTACCATATCGCGCAAAAATACACAATGATTTTTCTGCGATTTCGGCGGGAGAGTTTTTTTTCTGCAACTTTTTTCTTTTCTGTTGACTATTTTTTTTATAAATACTATAATAGAACTGCCTTGCGGAGCGTTTTTGCGCGCGCGGGCGCTGAAAATACAAATTTATTTTTGGAGGATAAAGTAAATGAGCACAAAAATGACCATCGACGGAAACACCGCGGCAAGCCACGTCGCGTATGCGTTTTCCGAAGTGGCGGCCATTTATCCGATAACGCCTTCTTCCCCGATGGCGGAAGTGGCGGACGAATGGTCGGCGGCGGGCAGAGTGAACATGTTCGGGCAGAAACTCCGCCTGGCGGAAATGCAGTCCGAAGCGGGCGCGGCGGGCGCCGTGCACGGCTCGCTGTGCGCGGGCGCGCTCACCACGACCTATACCGCCAGCCAGGGATTGCTTTTGATGATCCCGAACATGTATAAAATTTCGGGCGAACTGCTCCCCACCGTATTCCACGTGAGCGCGCGCGCTCTGGCGGCGCACGCCCTCAACATCTTCGGCGACCATTCCGACGTGATGGCCTGCCGCCAGACGGGCTTTGCCATGCTGGCGAGCAACTCCGTGCAGGAAGTGATGGACCTCGCCCTCGTGGCGCATCTTTCCACCCTCAAAGCCAAGGTGCCGTTCCTGCATTTCTTCTACGGGTTCCGCACCAGCCACGAAGTGAGCAAGATCGACGCCATCGATTACGACGAGATGAAATCCCTCGTGGACATGAAGGACATCGAGGATTTCAGAAAACGCGCCCTCAACCCCGAGCACCCCGTGCAGAAGGGCACGGCGCAGAACGCGGATATCTACTTCCAGAACCGCGAAACCGCCAACAAATATTATAACGCCACTCCCGCCGTCGTGCAGGAGATGATGGACAAGGTTGCCAAGCTGACCGGCAGGCAGTACCACCTCTTCGACTACGTGGGCGCGCCCGACGCGGAAAACATCGCCGTCATCATGGGCAGCGGCGCGGAAGCCATCGAGGAAACCATCAACAAGATGAACAAGGAAGGCCACAAGGTGGGCGTGCTCAAAGTGCGTTTGTACCGCCCGTTCGCGGCGGACGCTTTCGTGGCGGCCCTGCCCAAGACCGTGAAGAAGATCGCCGTGCTCGACAGGACCAAGGAACCGGGATCGCTCGGCGAACCGCTCTATTTAGACGTTTGCTCCACCCTGCTCGAAAAGGGACTTACGAACATCAAGGTGGTGGGCGGCAGATACGGCCTCGGCTCCAAGGAGTTCAACCCCTCCATGGTGTACGCGGTGTATAAGAACCTCGAAGCCAAAGAGCCGAAAAACCACTTCACCGTGGGCATTTACGACGACATCACCCACACTTCGCTCGATTTCTCCGAGCAGTACAACGCCGCCCCCGCGGGCACCATCAGCTGCAAGTTCTACGGGCTCGGTTCGGACGGCACGGTGGGCGCGAACAAAAACTCCATCAAGATCATCGGCGATCATACCGATATGTACGCGCAGGGCTATTTCTTCTACGATTCCAAGAAGAGCGGCGGCATCACCGTTTCTCACTTAAGATTCGGCAAAACGCCCATCCAGTCCTCTTATCTGATCGACGCGGCGGACTTCATCGCCTGCCACAACCCCTCGTACGTCACCCGTTACGATATGGTTTCCGATCTGAAAGAAGGCGGCAAGTTCCTTCTGAACGCTTCCTGGACGACGGTGGAGGAACTCGATAAGAACCTCCCCGCCAAAGTGAAGAACGCGCTCGCCGAAAAGCACGCCGAACTTTACGTGATAGACGCCATTTCCATCGCGGGCAAACTCGGCCTCGGCGGCAGGACGAACACCATTTTGCAATCGGCGTTCTTCCTCATCAACGAGGACATCATGCCCTACGACGACGCGCGCGATTATATGAAGAAGATGGCGTATAAATCCTTCGCCAAGAAGGGCGACGCCGTGGTGCAGATGAACTACGCCGCCATCGATTCCGCGAAGGACAACCTCGTGAAGATCGATTACCCCGCTTCCTGGGCGACGGTGAAAGAGGGCGCTCCCATGATGGAAGTGCACGGCGACGAATATTACAAGAACACCGTTCATCCCATCCTCGTGCTCGAAGGCGACAAGCTCCCCTCCTCGCAGTTCAATGCGGACGGTTCGGTCCCCACGGGCACCACGCAGTACGAAAAGAGGGGCGTTGCGGTCAAGATCCCCAAGTGGATTGCGGACAAGTGCATCCAGTGCAACCAGTGCTCCTTCGTGTGCCCGCACGCGGCCATCCGCCCCGCGGTGAACGCCGCCGGCGCCGAAAAGCCCGCTTCCTACGTCACCAAGCCGATGACCGGCCTTGCGGGATACGAATTCAGGATGCAGGTTTCGCCGCTCGACTGCATGGGCTGCGGCGTTTGCGCGAACATCTGCCCCGCCAAGGAAAAGGCGCTCGAAATGGTGCCCTTCGCTTCGCTCGTCGAAGAAGAGAACGTAAACTACGAATACAGCAGAAAACTGCCCGAAGTCGATCTTTCCAAGTTCAAGAAAGAAACGGTGAAAGGCTCGCAGTTCTGCCAGCCGCTCTTCGAATTCTCGGGCGCGTGCGCGGGCTGCGGCGAAACGCCTTACGTGAAAGTCGTCACCCAGCTCTTCGGCGACAGGATGATCGTGGCGAACGCCACGGGGTGCTCCTCCATTTACGGCGGCTCCGCTCCCACCTGCCCTTATACCAAGAACAAGGAAGGCCACGGCCCCGCCTGGGCGAACAGCCTGTTTGAAGACAACGCGGAATTCGGCTACGGCATGAACCTCGCCTACGCGCAGCGCCGCGCCAAGGTGGAAGATAAGATCAACGCCCTCATCGAAAAGTGCCCCGACTGGGCCGAACTCAAAGAGGCGGGCGAAAACTGGATTGCGAATAAAAAGGACGCCGAAGGCAGCAAGGCCGCTTCCGCCAAACTCGTGGAAGTGCTCTCCAAGTGCGCGGGCTGCGGCTGCGAGGCGGACGCCATGGTGGAAGACCTTCTCAAAGACATGGATTGCTTCGTGAAGAAATCCATCTGGATCTTCGGCGGCGACGGCTGGGCGTACGACATCGGCTACGGCGGACTCGACCACGTGATCGCGCAGGGCGAGGACGTGAACATCCTCGTGCTCGACACCGAAGTTTACTCCAATACGGGCGGACAGGCCAGCAAATCCACGCCGACCGGCTCGGTGGCGAAATTCGCCGCGGCGGGCAAGCGCGTGAAGAAAAAGGACCTCGGCATGATGGCGATGAGCTACGGCTACGTGTATGTGGCGCAGGTTGCCATGGGTTCGGACAAGAACCAGCTGATGAAAGCCCTTGTCGAGGCCGAAAAGTACGACGGGCCTTCGCTGATCATCGCCTATGCTCCCTGCATCAACCACGGCATCAATATGACCAAATCGCAGGAAGAGGAAAAGAAGGCGGTGGACTGCGGCTACTGGCAGCTTTACCGTTACAACCCCGATCTGGCGCTCGAAGGCAAAAACCCCTTCACGCTCGACAGCAAGGAGCCGACGGGAGATTATCAGGCGTTCATCACCGGCGAAACGCGTTACGCTTCCTTAATGAAGGCGCAGCCGTCGCTCGCCGCCGAACTCTTCAAAAAGACCGAAGAGGACAGCAAGGAACGGCTGGAAAATTACAAGAAACTCGCGGGAAAAGAATAAGCCCGTAAAACAAAAAACGCTCCCCTTTCCGTTTTGGAAACGGGAGCGTTTTTTTCTTTTTTTCTTTTTCTGTTGACAAAAGCGGTTTTTTGATTCAAAATAGAAGGCGGAGATGTTATGAGCGAGCTTTCAGAACAGATTGCGGAGTTTCTGCTCCGCTTAAAATCGGGCGATTCCTTCGCCCTCGACGAAATCCTGCGCCTTGCCGGCGGCAGGATGATGTCGCTCGCCCTCGGCATCACCAAAAACCGCGCGGACGCCGAAGACGCCGTGCAGAACGCCTTTTTAAACGTGGTGAAACACATCCGCCGTTTCCGCGGCGGCAACGGCTACGGGTTTTTGATGAAGATCACCCAAAACGCCGCGCTCGACGTGCTCCGCGCCAGGGGCCGGCGTGCGGAAGTGGATATCGATTCCTGCTTTTCCCTCTCCTCTTCGGACGGCTACGACGAGGAAAGGCGGGTTTCCGCCCTCTCGCTCGAACAGGCGATCGCCCGCCTGCCCGCCTACGGAAAACGGCTGATCTTTTACAGATATTATATGGATTACACCCTGCGGGAAATGGCGGCGAAGGAAAAAAAGAGCAAATCGCAGATCCAGCGCGATCTGGAAGAAACCGAAAAAAATCTGAAAATTATCCTTTTAAACGGGACAAAAGCCCCCTTGTGAACGTTGTATAGACGATGAAAAAAGACGAACGCATAGAAAACCTGTTTGACGGCTATTTCGGCGGAGCGCAGGCGGAGGAAAAACTGATTTTCCCCGCAAAGCGCGCCCTCGCCGAAAAACAGGCCGCGAAAAAGAAAAAACGCCCGCTGTATCTGCGGCTCGGGGCGGCGGTTTCCTTTGCGCTCGTGTTCGCCGTGTGCGTGTGGGCGGCGTGGCCCGCATTAAAAGCGGGTTCTCCCCCCTCCGACAATACGGGGGAATCCGTTCCCTCCGTCACCTACGCGGCGGACAGTCTGAACAAAGAGCGCACGGCATACAAAAACCTTCTCGCCTATTCCGAAGAGGCGTTCGAACCCTTTTTCGTGCTGGAAACTTCCTCGCACGCCTCGGCGGAATATTTCGCATACTACGATAAAGAGAGCGGCGCGCTG
This sequence comes from uncultured Clostridia bacterium, assembly GCA_944372565.1. Lineage (GTDB taxonomy): Bacteria > Bacillota > Clostridia > Christensenellales > Borkfalkiaceae > UMGS775. The sequence goes on from CALVZR010000125.1 coordinate 12,029, forward strand.
ATGTATGCCGAAATCCGCGGCAAACTCCTCACTTCCGCCGGTATGGACGAATTCGTGTGCCGCGTCGAATTTTCCGAAGGCAC
>CALVZR010000126.1 GCA_944372565.1 uncultured Clostridia bacterium
TTAATGATACGGCGGCCACCGAGATCTACACTCTTTCCCTACGCGACGCTCTTCCGATCTTTCACCGTATGTTCGCATCCCGTGTGGATGTTCTTCTTCGTGCTCGCCGCGGGGCTGGAACAGGCGGTGGAATATATCGAAAACCTCTCCTTCGGGGAAGAGGAACTCGCCTATCTCGCCGACCTCGGCCTGTTCGACGAATCCTTTATCGACTACCTTTCTAAATTCCGTTTCACGGGGGACGTTTGCGCCGTGCCCGAAGGGACTGTGGTTTTCCCCGGCGAACCCATTTTGACGGTGCGCGCCCCCATCATCGAGGCGCAGCTCGTGGAAACGGCGCTTTTGAACATCATCAACCATCAGACGCTCATCGCCTCCAAATCCGCCAAGGTGTGCTACGCCGCGCAGGGGGACGCGGTGATGGAATTCGGCCTGCGCCGCGCGCAGGGGCCGGACGCGGGCATTTACGGCGCGCGGGCGGCGGTCATCGGCGGGTGTTCTTCCACCTCAAATGTGCTCGCGGGGAAAATGTTCGATATCCCCGTTTCGGGCACGCACGCGCACAGCTGGGTGATGAATTTCCCGGACGAATATACCGCGTTCATGAACTACGCGCTCGCCTATCCCGATAACATTCTCCTTCTGGTCGATACGTACGATACGCTCAAAAGCGGCGTACCCAACGCGATCAGATGTTTCGACGAGATGGTGAAGCTCGGCCACAAGCCCAAGGGCATCCGCCTCGATTCGGGCGATTTAGCGTATCTGAGCAAGAAAGCGCGCAAGATGCTGGACGCCGCGGGCTACGATTACGTGAAGATCTGCGCGTCGGGCGATCTCGACGAGCGCTCCATCGCCTCGCTGAAAAGCCAGGGCGCGGCGATCGATTTCTGGGGCGTGGGGACAAAACTCATCACGAGCGCGGATATGCCCGCGCTGGGCGGGGTGTATAAGCTCTCCGCCGTGGTGGAGGACGGCAAGGAGATCCCCAAAATCAAACTTTCGGACAATTTCGCGAAGATCACCAACCCCGGCATCAAAAACGTTTACCGCATCTACGACGAGGAAACGGGGGAAGCGCAGGCGGATCTCATCTACCTTTTATCCGAAGGCGAATACGACGAGAGCCGCCCGCTCACCATCACGCACCCGACGGAGCGGTGGAAACAGACCACGTTCTATCACTATAAACTGAGAAAACTGCTCGTACCCGTCATCGAGGGCGGGAAGAGGGTATATGAAATGCCCTCCATCCGCGAGATCCGCGACTACGCCGCGCGGGAGATCGCCTCTCTTTCGGACGAGCATAAACGGCTGGACAGCCCGCATATTTATAAAGTGGACCTTTCGGATAAACTTTACGAGCTGAAAACTTCCATGATAGAAGAAATCAGAAAGGGCGGGGAACAGATGTGAGAAGCGAGAGGAGAAAAGAACTTTTCGCCGCCGCGGACGAGCGGGAGGAATACGAGGCGCTCCTCGCCGAGCAGAAGAACGCCGTCGCGCGGCTGAAAGCGGACGTGAAGCGGATGTCCGCCGAACTCGAAGCGTATAAAAACCGCGAAAACCTCATCGGGCTCACGCTCAAAGCGTCCGAGGAAAAGGCGGAGGAGGTCCGCAAGTTGGCGGAACTGAAATACACGGCGGAAATGGTCCGCCTGAAAGAATTTGAAGAGCGTTGGAGCAAGGTGTTCGCCCGCGTGCAGGGCGAACTTCCCGAACGGGAAAAAGAGCAGGGGCAGATTCTCCTGTTTAAACTGCGCGAAGTGCTGCTCAAACGCGCTTCCGACAGGGAGAAGATAGAAGAACTCGGCGCCGCGGTTTCCGCCGTGCGCACGGATTTCGACCCGAAGAGCAAGGTGGAAAGCTATCTGCGGGGGCAACAACCCGAAGCCGAAGGTTTCGATTTGAATGAAGTTCTCAATCCCGGGGAACTCGATCTGGAGGAGCTATGCAAGGAAATGGGTCTCATGGAAGAATAGCGAACAAAATCATCCCTCTGGCGATTTTGTTTTTGCTGATCATCGTCGATCAGCTCACGAAATGCTATTTCCACCAATTCTATAACGAAGGAAACAGGGACGCCGTAACCGTCATCGAAAACTTTCTTTTCTGGGACGTCAGCTTCAACACGGGCGCGGCGTTCAGCCTCTTTCAGGGGCAGGAATGGGCGCAGATTCTCTTTATCGCGCTCACCGTCGTTGCTCTCGGCGCGATCCTCTTTTACTGGATGTACGTGCGCGAAAAATACGTTTTCGTAAAGTACGGACTGGCGATTCTGGCTGCGGGCATCATCGGGAATTTTATCGACAGGCTGGCGTTCGGCTACGTGGTGGACTTTATCAGCGTGAAATTGTGGTACGGATATTTCCCCACGTTCAACGTCGCCGATTCCGCCATCACCGTGGGCGTGATCATGTTTATCATCCACTTCCTGTTCCTCGACGCGGAATGCCTGTTCTGCTCCAAAAAGCGCCGGGAAGAGCGCAAAGCGCGCATCGCCGCCATAGAGGGCAAACCTTCTGCGCCGGAAACGGAGAGCGGAAAAGATGGAAAGTAAATCGTTCGCCGTGCCCGCCGAACGCGCGGGAGAGCGGGCGGACGTGTTTCTCGCGGAGTGCGCGGGCATTTCCCGTTCGCACGCGAAAAAACTCATCGAAGAGGGGAAGGTTACGCTCGGCGGCGCCGAAGTGCGGGGCAGCCGTTTGCTGAAAGCGGGGGAAATCCTCTGCATGGCGGAGGAGGAAAAGGAAAATTTAGACCTCGAACCGCAGAATATCCCCCTCGATATCGTGTATCAGGATAAAGACATCGCCGTCATCAACAAGCCGCAGGGGCTCACCGTGCACGCGGGCGGCGGCACGCACGGCTCCACTCTGGTGAACGCCCTTTTGTATCATCTGGACAGCCTTTCGGGCATCAACGGCGTAATCCGCCCCGGCATCGTGCACAGGATAGACAAAAACACGTCCGGTCTGCTCGTCGTCGCCAAGAACGACGCGGCGCACCTTTCCCTTTCCAAACAGATCGAAAAAAAGACCTGCAAGCGGATCTATATCGCCCTTCTGGAAGGCAATCTGAAAGAGGAGAGCGGCACCATAGAAACGCACATCGCGCGGAGCGAAAAGGACAGAAAGAAGATGGCGGTTTCCTCCCGTGGGCGGCTCGCCGTTACCGATTACAGGGTGCTCGAACGCTACGAGGGCTACACCCTTACGGAATTTTCCCTCCGCACGGGGCGGACGCATCAGATCCGCGTGCACGCAAAATATATCGGGCATCCCGTGGTCGGGGATAAGGAATACGGTTTCAAAAAAGAAAAGTTCGCCTTGAACGGGCAGCTGCTGCACGCGGCGAAACTCATCCTCGTCCACCCGGCAACGGGGGAGGAAATGACCTTCGCCGCACCCCTTCCCGATTACTTTCTCGCCGTGCTGAAAAAGCTGAAAAAAAGGCCGTAAATCATCGGGAAACGGCATTTTTCCATTTAGCATAAAAATAATAAAAACCGCAAGGAAATTCCTGCGGTTTTTGTATTTTATTCTTTCTGTTGGAATAATGCCGTTTTTCCGAAGGAGGAAACAGGCGTTTTTCCGTTTATTTCGTGCCGAAGATCCTGTCGCCCGCGTCGCCGAAGGCAGTGATGATATATCCCTTTTCGTTGAGGGGGGCGTTGGCGTAGTGCGCGGCGAAAATCTTCACGTCGGGGTGCGCCGTCGCCACGCGTTTGATGCCCTCGGGCGCGGCGATGAGGGAAAGGAGTTTGATTTTCTTGAATCCGCGCTCCTTGATAAACCCGATGGCAGCAGCCGCGCTGCCGCCCGTGGCGAGCGCGGGATCGACGACGAGCGCCTGCCCGTCGGTCGTGTCTTTGGGGAGTTTGCAGTAATATTCGTGCGGTTCCAGCGTTTCCTCGTCGCGGTACAGCCCGATGTGCCCGATCTTCGCGTTGGGGAAAAGGGCGGTCAGCCCGTCCACCATGCCCAGCCCCGCGCGGAGAATGGGGATGATGGTGATCTGCTCGTCGATGACGGGGGAAAGAAAGGTGGAAAGGGGCGCGGTGATTTCCACGTCCTTGGTTTTGAGGTCGCGGAAAGCCTCGTAACCCATCAGCATGGCGAGCTCGCTCACGATCTCGCGGAACTCTTTGGTGTTGGTTTTCACGTCGCAAAGATGGGTGATCTTGTGCGCGATGAGCGGATGACTGAACAGCGTCACGTTTTTCATGTAATCTTCCATAAATCTTTTCCTTCCTTGGTTTTCTATCAGTTTACACCAAACGGGCGAAAATGACAAGCGTTCTTCGCGGTTTGGCGAAAATAAAGCGAAAAACGTTTTTTCCGCGGGGAACGGGCGCAGCCTGCGGGCGCGCGGCAGGCAAAAATATTGACAAAGCCGCGCCGATATGGTAAAATTTCCCTGCTCGGAGGGCAAAATGAAATTCAAAGCGAAAATTCTGGACGAACAGGGCGTCACGCGCGCGATGACCCGCCTTTCCTACGAGATCGTGGAACAGTGCCGCGAGCTCGAAAACGCGGTGCTCGTGGGCGTGCGCACGCGCGGCGTGCCGCTGGCGAAGGCGATCGGGGAAAATATCCTGCGGTTCACGGGGGTGGAACTGCCCCTGCTCGAACTGGACGTGGCCGGTTTCCGCGACGACGCGCCCGCCAGCGCCGATAAGCGCGGCGTTCTGCAAGGCGAAACCGCGGGAAAAGACGTGATTTTGGTGGACGACGTGCTCTACACGGGGAGGACGGCGCGCGCGGCGATAGAGGCCGTTCTGGAGCGCGGCAGGGCAAAGCGCATCCGCTTTGCCGTCCTCGTGGACAGAGGGCACCGCGAACTGCCCGTGCGCGCGGATTTCGTGGGGAAGAACCTGCCCACCTCGCGCAGGGAAAAGGTCGCGGTGAAATTGAAGGAAACCGATGGCGAAACGAGCGTGTGCATTTACGAAGGGGAGGAAAGCTGGTAAAACGCTGTTCTTACCCGAATCGGACGCGGCGATTCTGTGGTTGTGCGCAGGGCGATAGAAAACGAAAAGGCGCGTTTTTATCCGCCTTGTCTGATGAACGGAACTCCGCCGCGGCGGAATCGTCGGGCTTTCGTCCGGCGGTGCGGCGGACTGTATCGGTGAACTTGCGGCGCGATTTCCCCGCATATCAAAAAGCCCGCCTCGCGCCGTTTCGGCACGGGGCGGGCAACAAAGAAAAAAGGCTTGCGCGGCATTTTCCGCGCAAGCCTTTTTATACGGGAATTATTATTCTTCTTTTCCGTTTTCTTCGGGCGTTTCTTCCGAGAAATTCACTTCGGTTTCCGCCAGATTTTCCGCGCTTGCGGAAAGTTCGTCCTCGCCGTCTTTATCCTTGCCGATATGCACGATAAGGTTGGTGATGATGCCCACGATGAGCGCCGCCGCGATGGAGGTGATGGAGATGAGATACGACACATCTTCTCCGGAACTCCTCGGACCGAAATTGAGGGCAAATCCGCCGATGCCGCACACGAGGATGGCGCTCACGACGTAGAGGTTTCTGTTATCGCCGAGATCGACTTCCTTGAGCATCTGCAAGCCGCTCACCGCGATGAACCCGTAAAGCGCCACGCACGCGCCGCCCATCACGCATTTGGGGATGGAGTTGATCACCGCCACGAAGGGGCTGAAGAAGGAGAGCACCATGCAGCCGATCGCCGCCACGAACAGCGTGATGACCGAGGCGTTTTTGGTGATCGCCACGCAGCCGACCGATTCGCCGTAAGCGGTGTTTGCGCACGCGCCGAACACCGCGCCCACGATAGAGCCGATGCCGTCGCCGAGGAGCGTTCTCGTAAGGCCGGGATCTTTGATGAGATCCTGTTCGATGATGTTGCCGAGGTTTTTATGGTGCGCGATGTGCTGTGCGAGTTCCACCACGCCGATGGGGGCGAAGAGAATGGCGAGGTTGCCGATCATCGCGCCGTCGATGGGCGCGTAGTCGCTCGCGGTTTCAATGCCCATTAAAAAGGTGAATTTGGGATAATCGAGGAAGCTCTGGAAACGGAGATCCCCGAAGGTATCGATGAACGGCTGGAAATCGAGCACCTGCAGGTAGCTTACGCCCGCCGCCCTGCCGATGAGCGTGAACACGAGCGCCAGCAGATACCCCGCGCCGATGCCGATGATGAAGGGAATGAGTTTGAGCATCTTTCCGCCCTTCACGGAGGTTAAAACGATCACGAAAAAGGTGACCAGCCCGCAGAGAATGGCGATAAGGTTGTACGGCGCCGCCGTGTCGGCGGAGTTATACATCATCCACTGCGTGGCGGTGCCCGAAAGGCTGAGCCCGATGCACGCCACGATCGGCCCGATGATGACCGCGGGGAGCAGTTTGTTCAGCCAATTGGTTCCCACGAATCTGATAACAATGGCGATGATCACGTACACCAGCCCCGCAAAGCCCACGCCGATGATCAGCCCCCAGTAGCCGTAATTCTGGGCGACTGCCGCCATCATCGCGCCGATAAAGGTGAAGGAACTCCCCAAAAATACGGGGCTTCTGCCTTTCGTGCAGATGATGTACACAATAGTGCCGATCCCCGCGCCGAAGAGAGCCGCGGCGGGATCGAGGTCAATTCCGGCCTGACTCACGAGCAGAGGCACGAGCAGCGTTGCCGCCATGATCGCGATCATCTGCTGAAAAGCGAACACGATCAGCTTGCCCGCGGACGGGCGGTCCTTGATGCCGTAGATCATTTTCATAAGTAGATCTCCTTAAATTATAAAATTTTTTCGTGAAAACAACAAAAAAGCCTTGCAGACGAAAATCGTGCAAGGCATAATGAAAACGTATTCGGAAACGGACGGGCAGCGCCCGCTCCGCAAAGAAAAAAGACTATCTTGCCGGTATCTCCGTACCGCGTTAAAGATATTTTGTTTTTACAATCTTATCATATGCGGAAAATAAAGTCAAAACTTTTGGGCAAAGTATTGAAAAAAAATTTAAAATCGTGTAAAATGGGAACAAGAGGTGAACGATATGAAAATTCTGGTGAGCAGCTGCCTGCTCGGCGAAAACTGCCGCTATAAAGGCGACAACTGCAGAAACGAAAAGGTGCTCGCGCTCAAAGGCGAGCACGAACTCATCGGGGTGTGCCCCGAAGTGATGGGCGGGCTGAGCACGCCGCGCGCCCCGTCCGAACGGGTGGGGGACTAAGTGCTCTCTTCCGAGGGAAAG
>CALVZR010000127.1 GCA_944372565.1 uncultured Clostridia bacterium
GAAAGATGTTTTTGCCGAACACGGCGGAATATTCCGTTACCGTAGGGACGACCTCTTCCGTCCCGAAAACCCTGCCGGAATAATATGCGGCGGAAATATATAAATCGGTCAGTGTTTCAAAAAAACGCAGGTATGACGGATAAAACAGGAAAACGCCGAGCAAGATAAATCCCGCCGTTACCGCAATCGTGAAACAGATATTAAACGCTTTATTCCTGATTCATAGATTCCTTCCGAATTGCCGTCATGCTCCCGTATCCGGAAACCATGCGGCTTCCCGTATAAACCAAATAGCCGATGATAAGTCCCGCCGCGATCAGGAGGGCGACGGTGATAATTCGTTTTATTGTTTTCATATCGTCTTTGCAAACAGGGCGCCGAAAGCCGTTCTTTCGGCGCCCCTCGCTTATTCCTCCTTCTCTTTCTTTTGTTTTCGTTTTTCCTTGGCTTTCTTTATCCCTTTGAACGGCAAAGAGAATAACCAAAGGATTCCCCGGATGATATACGGCAAAACCGGCGCGAGGAGAATGAGTAAAACAAGGATCAAAAGGATCGAAAGAAAACTTTTGCACCCGTTGCTCGGATCTATAATGACTTCTTCCTCGTTTACGGGATCGCCGCTGCCCGTCTGTTTGTTGTCGATCACCCCGAGATTGTATGTAACGCCGTCCGTTTCGAATTTCAGCCGCAGGATCATCACGTCGCCCACCAGTGTGGAAAAATATCCGTTTGTCCCCGTTCCGTACCATGTACTGTACTCCGTTTCCGCAAACCGCAGCACCCATTGTTTTCCTTCGAGCGCCGCTTTGCCTTCTTCCGTTATTTTGTTCGCCACGCTCACATCGATGAGCACTCCCGAATATACGTTCTGCGTCAGATCGTTTTCAGCGATGAACTCGTCCACCGTTTCTATCCTGTTCCACGTATATGTAGGGGCAAACCATCCGTTTCCCGTATGTTCTGCTTTCTGCTCGTACGTTAAATACGCATATCCTTCCTGCCTGTCCCCGAACGTATATCGTTCTCCGACGTATGTAATAAACGACCATGAACAATCCTGATACTCGTAATACACGTCTGCTTCGAGCAGGCGGTCGATGTCCCTGTCGGTATTGAACGCCACGAAATGGCTGTCACAGCTGCCCGGAAACAGCGTAAACCCGTTTGTGTACCTTACGAACCCCACGAACTTGTCCGTGATCTCTATGGTGTCTATATCCAGCACGCGGCAGAACGGCTGCCCGTTCATTTCGGAAAAACAAAATTCCTTTGCGACCCTGAATTCCACCTCGTCCACGGTGTTGCCGTGATCGGCTTCATCGTCTATGCTTTCATCGAACGGGCGTAGCACCGTCGTTACGGTATAATACCGCGTTGCGGCAGTGCTTACCGTCAGTCCCGCGACGAGATATTTATACAGCGTTCCCGATGAATTCAAGTACGTCAGTTTATAATTGCGGAAATCCGAAACATTCTCCCGCGGCGCGAGAGAGATATTGACGGACGCGGCGCGGAGATCTTTTGCCTGCCCGCTCGGTTGGTACAGATACACGAACAATTCTTTGTCCGTACTTTCCGCGAGTTGAACGACTTGCAAAGAGTAGTCATCTGCGACGACGGGATAATGCTTTTCCGAAAAACTTTCGTCTTTTTGGAGGTCTTCCAATACACCCGTATATTCTTTCCCCTCCGCGTGAGCAGAGGGGAGCGAACCGGGCGGAAAGAGAAGGAGCAGTACAAGTACAAGCCATATGTATTTCTTCATCTTTCCGCCCTCCTCAGAACACGAACTCTTTCGGCGTCAGGGTGAGGGAGAAATCCTGCGGCAGCGAAAACGTGAAAGAGATCTCTTTCTCTCCCGAAGTTACTGCCAGCAGAAAATCCGCCTCTCCGCTTTGCCCGATCAGCTCTATCTTTTCCGTTCCGTACTTATACCGCAGCGCCTGTTTTAGCGTCGCGTTGTCCGGTATCGTGAAACGGAGCTTTCTGTCTTTTGCCGTTATGCCGAAATATCCCGTGTAATCGTCCGCGGTTTCATCGCCCGTATAAAAGGCGTATTCCTTTCCGTCCGCCGTGAATTTCAGCGTACTTGCCGGATTCGCCGTTACTTTTACGCCTATCTTTTTTACAATCCCGAGCGGTTTTTCTATCCCGAACGTATATTCCCTTGCGGGCGGCAGACGCACGCTCTCTCCCGCGGAATACGTCGTTCCGTTATACGACAACGCAAGACCGCTTTCCGTTGCGGCGAGAGTGACCGCTCCGCCCAGCACCGCCACCGTCAAGATGAGAGCCGCGATGCTTTTTGCCGCCTTCCACGCCCCGCTCTTTTTCTTCCCGCTCATCGTTTTACCGCCCCCTTAAAACACTACGCCCGATTGATCCAGCGACACGTTCGTCACCGAGGAAACGATTTTTACCTTGATCGTCCGGCTCAGCCCTTCCGGACCGCTTACCTTTACCTCGAAATATACGTCCTCTCCGCCCGATTTGTATGCGTCGGATACGATCCTTCCGCCTCCCGCGATCACCTGTTCGCTCCCGAAATTGTTTACGGTTCTCAGCGCTTGGATCTGCAATTTGTTCTCCGCCGTTATGCTCACGCTCAGAAAACTCGTTTTCCAATCGTTTGCGTTGAACGTGCTCTCTTCTCCCGTCCAATAATATTCGGAATTGTACGAATCCTTCCGCTTATCCTGCACGACGAAAGTCCCGTATCCCGTTATGCTCGTTTCAAAGTCGTAGAACTCTTCGCCTACCTGTCCCCATTCGTTGTCGAGAGAAAGATCGAACGTGTACGTCTTCAGCGATTTCAGGCTGTAGATCCCGCCGCTCTGGCTCACGCCGTTTACTTCTATGTTCATGCTACCGGGCTTGCCCTTGAACACCGCGGTTGCGGTCGCGGTGAAATTCCCGTCCCGCGTCGTTACGCGGATATCTATGTATCCCTCGAACGGCTGCAGGCATTTCACTTTCGCCGTCAGGGCGCCTTCGCTCGTCGGCGTTACGGTTACGTATTCCGTTACGGTCTTTCCCGCGGCAAAACCTTCGTCCGGCGTCTGCCATTCCGCGCTCCAATCCACGCTCTTGTCTTCCGCGTCTTCCGGCGTGATGATTGCGGTCAACGTGATCTCCGTCGGGGAGTTCGTTTCCGCATATAACCGGATCGCGGGGGAGAACGCCTCTTGTTCTTCCTGCTTGTCGGTTTCTTCCTTTGCCGGCGGGTTCAGAATGTATGCCCATGCGCATCCCAACCCTGCCAGCAGTACGATGATCAGCAGAAATGCGATCACCCATTTCACCTTGTCGCTTTTCTTGTGTTCGTTTAATTCCTTTTCCATGTTAACCTCCGTAATCATTAAAAACTGCGGCTTGCGTGTCTTTCCGTAAGCCGCAGAAACGCATCGTTTTTTATCCTTTACTCTGCAGTTATTCCGTCAGTAACATCTGCATAAGCGACCGATCCGTCGATCTCGACGGTTTTACCTGGCATTCGTACACCTTTCCGTCCTCGTCCACCGTCCGCACGAAGTATCTGTTCCCCGTGATGACTCGCTTGCTCTTCTCATCCTCGATCTCATACGGCTCGATGATC
>CALVZR010000128.1 GCA_944372565.1 uncultured Clostridia bacterium
TAACTGTTATCTGCTTTTCCGCCATAAAAGTTTCCTCCTTAACCGATGATCTCTTCCACGGTCTTTCCGCGGAGCGCGGCGATCTCTTCCGCCGTGCGCAGGGCTTTCAGCCCTTCGATGGTCGCCTTCACGCAGTTGATGGGGTTGTTCGTGCCGTAGGATTTCGTGCGGATGTTCTTGATCCCCACCGCTTCCATGACCGCGCGGACGGGACCGCCCGCGATAACGCCCGTACCTTCTTCGGCGGGGAGCATCAGAACCTTGCCCCTTCCGAATTTGCCCACGACCTCGTGCGGGATGCTGGCGGACACCAGCGAGCATTTGAACATATTCTTCTTCGCCCTCTGCGTGGCCTTTTCGATGGCCTCGGGCACTTCGTTCGCCTTGCCCATGGCGCAGCCGACCCTGCCGTTGCCGTCGCCCACGACGACGAGCGCCGCGAAGCGCATCGTGCGGCCGCCCTTGACGACTTTGGTGACGCGGTTGACGCAGATCATCTTTTTGATCATTCCGTCGTCGGCTTCGTTTCTGCGCGCAGGTCTGTTATTCTCTCTTGCCATATTTTCTTCCTCTCTTTAACGAATTTTTCCTCAGAACTTCAATCCCGCTTCTCTCGCGCCGTCCGCGAGGCTCTGCACGCGGCCGGTATAGAGATATCCGCCGCGGTCGAACACCACGTTTTCCACGCCTTTCGCCATGGCTTTCTTCGCAACGAGTTCGCCTACCATTTTGGCTTGCTCGTTCTTGGTTTTGCCTTCGAGCGTTCCTTTCAGTTCCTTATCGAGGGTGGACGCCGCAGCCAGGGTGTTTCCCTTCTCGTCGTCTATCACCTGCGCGTAAATGTTGTTCAGGCTCCTGTACACGCACAGTCTCGGCGTAGCCGCCGTTCCCTTTACCTTGCGCCGTACCCTTTGGTGCCTCTTCTTTCTGTCCTGATTTTTATTGATTTTCGTGATCATATCGACTCCTGATTTAAACTTTCTCGCGCCCTCGGGCGCAGTAGGCGGAAAATCCACCTGAAAAGCAACTTAAACCTTGCGCCCGCGATTATTTGCCCGCGGTCTTGCCTTCCTTGCGCTCGATCACTTCGTCGCTGTAATGGATGCCGTAGCCGTGATAGGGTTCGGGTTTGCGGATGCTGCGCACGTTGGCGGCATACTGCCCGACCTTGGTCTTATCGATCCCCGAAACGACGATTTCCGTAGCGGAGGGGCATTCGAGTTTGATGCCGTCCTCTTCAAAAATCTCCACGGGGTGGGAATATCCCACGTTGAGCACCACTTTGTTGCCCTGCTTGGCGACTTTGTAACCGACGCCCGCGATGACGAGGCTCTTTTTGAACCCTTCGGTCACGCCCACAACCATATTGTGGAGCAGCGCCCTGTAAAGCCCGTGCTTGGCGCGGGTTTCGTTTTCGTCGTCCGCGCGCGTGAGGTGCGCTACGTTTCCCTCCACCGTGATGGTGATTTTCGGGTCGTATTCCTGCGTGAGCTGGCCCTTCGGCCCCTTCACGGTAAATTCCTTTTCCTTCACGTCAACCGTGACGCCCGCCGGCAGCTGCACCGGCATTCTTCCTATTCTGGACATCGCTGACCTCCTACCACACGTATGCGAGCACTTCGCCGCCCTGATGCGCTTTTCTGGCTTCCCTGTCGGTCATCACGCCCTTGGACGTGGACAGGATGGCGATTCCCAGCCCGCCGAGAACGCGGGGAATTTCGTCGCACCCGACATAGATCCTGAGGCCGGGTTTGCTCACCCTTTTCAGCCCGCTGATGACCTTGGTGTTGTTCGCGCCGTACTTGAGCGTGATGACGATCTTGCCCTGCACGTTGCCTTCTTCTACTTTCACGTCGCTCACATAGCCTTCGCTTAAAAGGATGTTCGCGATCGCCTTCTTCATGTTGGACGCGGGGATCTCCACCGTCTCGTGCTTGGCGAGCAGGGCGTTCCTGATCCTCGTGAGCATATCCGCTATAACGTCTGTCATCTTTCGCCCTCCTTACCAGCTCGCTTTCTTCACGCCGGGGATCTGCCCCTTGTACGCGAGATTTCTGAAACAGATACGGCAGATCCCGTATTTGCGGATGACGGCGTGCGGACGGCCGCAGATGCTGCATCTCGTATAAGCTCTCGTAGAGAACTTAGCGGGTTTCTGCTGTTTGTTTATCATCGATTTTTTAGCCATGTTCGTTCTCCTTTCGCCTTACTTGTTGCCGAAGGGCATTCCCAGCGCCTTCAAAAGTTCCCTGGCTTCCTCGTCGGTGTTCGCCGTCGTGGTGAAGCAGACGTCGAACCCTCTGATCTTCTCCACCTGGTCGTAAGAGATTTCCGGGAAGATGAGCTGTTCTTTCACGCCCATCGCGTAGTTGCCCCTGCCGTCGAAAGACTTGGAGGATACGCCGCGGAAGTCCCTCACCCGCGGGAGCGCGATGGATACGAGTTTATCGAAAAATTCGTACATCCTGTCCCCGCGCAGGGTAACCTTCGCGCCGACCGTCATCCCCTCTCTCACCTTGAAGTTCGCAACCGACTTTCTGGCGGCGATGGTGAGCGGTTTCTGGCCGGAAATGGTTTTGAGTTCCTCCACCGCGAGCTGAATGCTCTTGGCGTTGTCCTTCACGTCGCCCAGCCCCGTATTCAGCGTGATTTTCACCAGCTTGGGAACCTGGTTGATGTTTTTATATCCGAATTTCTTCACGAGATAGGGCACGACTTCGTTTACGTAGCGCGCCTTCACCCTGTTCATTTCCGTAGGCTTTTTCTCGGTTGCAGCTTCCTTAGCAACCTGAGTTTTCTTTGCTGCTGCCATGTTTTACCTCCGATTATTCCGCCTTGTCCGCGCTTTCGGCCTTCGCCTTCGCGCTCTTCTTGGCTGCGGGTTTCTTCTCCGCGCCTTCCGCGCTCTTGGCGCTCTTCTTCACGCCCGAAGCGGACTTCTTGGCCGCGGTTTTGGTTTCCGCCTTGCCGCCCGCGGCGGATTTCCTGGCGGCTTTTTTGGTTTCTTTCACTTCCTTGGGCGCGTCGAGCGCGGCGCCGCATTTCTTGCACACGCGGATCTTCTTGTCGCCTTCAATCTTGTAAGCTACCCTCGTCGCCTTGTCGCACTTGGGGCACACGACCATCACGTTGCTCGCCTGGATCGCGCCGTTCTGCTCTTCGATCTTGGAAACGTCCTGCGCGCTGCGCGCTTTCTTGTGCTTTTTCTGCACGTTCACGCCTTCCACGACGATCCTGCCTTCGTTCGGCAGCGCAACGAGCACTTTGCCCGTTTTGCCCGCGTCTTTACCGGTAATCACCTTCACGGTGTCGTTCTTCTTAACTCTCATCGCGTTTCTCCTTACAATACCTCGGGCGCGAGCGAAATGATACGCATATAGTCCTTATCGCGCAGTTCGCGCGCGATGGGCCCGAAAATACGCGTCCCTCTCGGCTGTTTCTGATTGTCGATGATGACCGCGGCGTTCTCGTCGAACCTGATGTAGGTGCCGTCGGGTCTTCTGACCCCGTTCACCGAACGGACGATCACCGCTTTCACGACTTCGCCCTTCTTCACCGCGCCGCCCGGCGTTGCCGATTTAACGCTCGCGACGATCACGTCGCCGATGTTCGCCGTCCTTCTGAAACTTCCGCCGAGCACCCGGATGCACATGATCTCTTTGGCGCCGGAGTTATCGGCGACTTTCAATCTCGATTGTGGTTGTATCATTGCCGGATCCTCCCGTTACTTCGCTTTCTCGATGATTTCCGCAACTCTCCAGTTCTTGTCCTTGGAGAGCTTTCTCGTTTCCACGATGCGGACCTTATCGCCCACGCCGCACTCGTTCTTCTCGTCGTGCGCCTTGAAGCGGTGCGTGCTCTTGATGGTCTTTTTGTAAAGCGGGTGTTTCGCCTTTTCCTCGATCGCCACGACGACCGTTTTATCCATCTTGTCGGAAACAACCACGCCGACCCTTTCTTTTCTTAAATTTCTTTCCATAATCTATCCGTTCTCCCGTTAAGCCTTCGCTTTCAGTTCCCTCTCGCGGAGAATGGTTTTCACCTTCGCGATATCCCTCTTGCAGTTCCTGAGAGAAACGGGATTTTCCAGCTGCCCCGTCGCGTGGCGGAAACGAAGATTGAACAGTTCGTTCTTCAGTTCCGCGAGCTTGGTCTTCAGCTCGTCGTCGGTAAGTTCTCTAATTTCTATCGTTTTCATCAGCCTTCACCGCCTTCCTGATTATTTTGCGCCTCCAGCTCCGCCCTCGTGACGAACTTCGTCTTGATGGGGAGTTTGTGGCCGGCGAGCCGCATGGCCTCTTTGGCGACGTCTTCCGGAACGCCGTTCATTTCGAACAGCACCCTGCCCGGCTTCACCACCGCGACCCAGTATTCCACCGCGCCTTTACCGCTGCCCATTCGGGAATCCTGCGGCTTTTTGGTGATGGGCTTGTGCGGGAAAATGTCTATCCAGACCTTACCGCCTCTCTTTATGAATCTCGTCATCGCGACACGCGCCGCCTCGATCTGATTGGATTTGATCCAGGCGGGTTCGAGCGCCACCAGGCCGTAATCGCCGTAAGCGATCTTGTTGCCCTTGGTGCATTTGCCCGTCATCCTGCCGCGGTGTACCCTTCTTCTTTTCACTCTTTTCGGCATTAACATAATTTATGCTTCGCCTCCTTCAACGGTTTTCTTGCCGGGTTTACCGATGACTTCTCCCTTGTAAATCCAGCACTTGATGCCGATCACGCCGAACGTGGTGTGCGCTTCGGCAAAGCCGTAATCGATGTCCGCGCGGAGCGTCTGCAAAGGAATGGACCCTTCGTGATACTGCTCGGTGCGCGCGATCTCGGCGCCGTCCAGACGGCCGCTCACCATCACTTTCACGCCCTTCACCCCGCTTCTCACCGAACGGCCGATGGCCTGTTTCATGGAGCGGCGGAAAGACGCGCGCTTTTCAAGCTGCCCCGCGATGGATTCCGCAACGAGCTGCGCGTCCGCGTCGGGCTTTTTGATCTCCACGATGTTGATGGAGATCTGCCTGCTCGCCGTGAGGCGGGCGAGCTTTTTCTTCATCACTTCGATTTCCGCGCCGGCCTTGCCGATCAGCACGCCGGGGCGGGCGGTATGCACCGTGATGGTGATCCTCTGCGCGGCGCGCTCGATCACGATCTTGGAGATCGCCGCCTGATAATATTGTTTTTTCAGATACGTTCTGATCGCGTAGTCTTCCTTGATGTTCGCGGCGATATCCTTTTTGCCGGCGAACCACTGGGTATCCCAATCCTTGATGATTCCTACTCTCAAACCGTGCGGGTTAACTTTCTGTCCCATACTGTCCTCCTTCCTTACGCCCTCGCGTCCAGCACCACGGTGATGTGGCTGGTGCGCTTCAAAATCCTGAACGCTCTGCCCTGCGCGCGCGGCATCACCCTTTTGAGCGTGGGGCCCTGGTCGGCGTAGCACGCCGCAACGTACAGGTTATCCTTGCTCATACCGAGGTTGTGCTCCGCGTTTGCGGCGGCGCTCATCAGAACCTTTTTGATCGGCTCGGAAGAGGATTTCTGCAGGTTTTCGAGAATGGCCACCGCCACCGCGTAGTCCTTGCCGCGGATGAGGTCGAGCACCCTTCTCACTTTATAGGGCGAAATGCGCACGTGTTTCGCGATCGCCTTGGGTCTTTTATCCTTGTTCTCTGCGATACGGAGCGTTTTTTCTTTCAAATTCTTAGCCATAACGGATCAAACCTCCTATTTGCCGCCCGTGGACTTTTCGCCCGCGTGTCCTTTGAACGTGCGCGTCGGCGCGAATTCGCCGAGTTTGCAGCCCACCATATCTTCCGTAATGTACACGGGAACGTGCTTTCTTCCGTCGTAAACGGCGATCGTATGCCCGACCATCTGCGGGAATATCGTGGACGCGCGCGACCAAGTTTTCAGCACTTTCTTTTCGTTTTTATCGTTTAATTCTTCCACCCTTTTGAGAAGTTTGGCTTCTACGTAAGGGCCTTTTTTAACGCTTCTGCTCATTCCCTGTGTTCTCCTTAATTGATTCTCTTGATGATCATCTTATCGGAAGATTTCTTGTGCTTCCTGGTCTTGTAACCGAGCGCCGGTTTGCCCCACGGCGTTACCGGGCCGGGACGGCCGACGGGCGATTTGCCCTCGCCGCCGCCGTGCGGGTGATCGCACGGGTTCATGACCGAACCTCTCACCGTCGGGCGGGTGCCCATGTGGCGCGTTTTGCCCGCTGTGCCGACGCGGATGATCTCGTGTTCCAGATTGCCCACCTGCCCGACGGTCGCCTTGCAGGTTACGAGAACGTATCTCATTTCGCCGCTGGGCATTTTGAGCGTGGCGTATTTGCCTTCCTTCGCCATCAGCTGCGCGGCGACGCCCGCCGAACGCACCAGCTGACCGCCGCGGCCGGGATACAGCTCGA
>CALVZR010000129.1 GCA_944372565.1 uncultured Clostridia bacterium
AGCGGAAAACCTCCGCCTCGCCGCACGCGAGGTGAAGGCGGACGGCTACGACGATCACGCCGTGCACATCGAAGAGCACGTGCGCTACGTGCTCGGAGAGGACGAGTCGCTCTCGCCCGCGGAGAAGGCGCGGTTCGAAAAGCACGTGGCGGAGCACAAAAAGAAACTTGCGGAAGAGAGAACGCAATGAAAAGGAGGAGATATGTTTTTCAAAAAGCAGGCGGAAGACGCCGCAAAAGAAACGGAAATTTTGCAGGAAGGGCAGCAGCAAACGGAAGAAGTCGGGGCGGAAGGGGAGAAAGCGAACGAACCGCCCCGCGCGGAGGCCGCGCGGTTCGGCGGCGGGGCGATGCCGTCGGCGCCGCTGCACAAGCCGAAGACTATCGGAGAGGCCGCGCGTTACGCGCGGGAACTGATGAACAGATAACGGGGCAAAAACGCCCCGCAAGCGAATAAACAAAAAAGGAGAAAAAAAGAATATGGCAGTCAATCTGACAAATGCGAACGCCGCGCTCAAAACGTATTATCTGGACGCGGTTGCGGAACAGCTCGACAAGGGCATCAACCCCTTCTACGCGGCGATCGCGAAGAGCGAAAACGACGTATGGGGCAAGGAAGTGAAAAAGCTGGTCGCTTACGGCGTGAACGGCGGGATCGGCGCGGGCGCGGAGGACGGGGAACTGCCCGAGGCTTCGGGCAATTTATATAAGGAGTTCACCGCCACGCTCAAAAACCTGTACGGCACCATCGAGATCAGCGACAAGGCGGTGCGCGCCTCGGCGAACAACGCGGGGGCGTTCGTCAACCTGCTCACCGCGGAGATGGAGGGGCTTTTGAAATCCGCGAAGTTCAACTTCGGCAGGATGCTCTTCGGCGACGGTTCGGGAATCCTCGCCTCGGTAAAATCCATCACCGCGGGTAAAGTGACGGTGGACACGGCCAAACTGCTCGCCGAAAACATGCGCGTGGAATTTCTCGATTCCGACGGCGATCCCTTCGACCCGCCCGTGATCCGCCGCATTACCGGCGTGGAACGGGATACGAACGTGCTCACGCTCGACGGCACCATGCTCACTTCCACGGGCGTGCCCGAGGGCAGCCTCGTCAGCCTGTACGGCTCTTCGGACCGCGAACTCACGGGGCTGAAAGCCCTCTTTGCGGGAACCAGCCTCTACGGGCTGCCCAAGAGTTCCAACCCCTGGCTCAAACCCTACGACAGCAACATCGGCGGCGAGCTGGAAGAGATGGATATCCAGACCGCCATCGACAAGATCGAGGAAAACAGCGGCGGCACGGTGAACATGATCCTCTGCTCGTGGGGCGTGCGCCGTTCGGTGCAGGAACTCTTCGCGTCCAAGGGCGTGAGGCTGGACAACGCCGAACTCGCGGGCGGATACCGTGCCATCACCTATAACGGCATCCCCATCGTGGCGGACAGGTTCTGCGACAACGGCACGATGTACCTGCTCAACACGAACGACTTTACGCTCCACCAGCTCGGCGACTGGCAGTGGCTCGAAGGGGACGACGGATCCGTTCTGCACCAGGTGCCGGGAAAACCGGTCTATACCGCCACCCTGGTCAAATACGCGGAGCTTTTGTGCGAGCGCCCGTGCGGACAGGGCAGGCTGACGGGCATCACCGAATCTTAAACCGAACGCCCGATTTCATAAAAACCGTTTGCGCCGCCCCGCGGAATCCGCGGGGCGGCGCAAATAAATTAAGGAGGTAAGGAAGATGATTTTCAAAAACATCGCGAAGGCGGCGGCGCGCCTGCTCGACAAGGAGGACGTCGCCGCGCATTTCGACGATCCCTCTTCTTCCGACGCGGTGCGGCGCGAGGCCGAACTCGTGGCGCGGTGCGTCAATCTGTGCATCGCCCAGACGGCGGCGGAATACGCGCCCTTTTTGGCGGAAGAAACGGTGGAGGCGCCCAACGGCACGGTGGAGTTTTCCGCGCTTTCGCACGACGCGGCGGATATCGTTTCGGCGGAAGATCTTTCGGGCAACCGCCTGAAAATTAAACTCTATCCCGGCTATTTCCGCACTTCTCCCGGCACGGTGAAGGTGTGCTATTCGTATTATCCCGAAAAATTTTCGGAGGAAGACGAGGTGTGTTTCGGCGACAGGCGGGTGAGCGAAGGCCTGCTCGCTTACGGCGCGGCGGCCGAATACTGCCTGGTGGCGGGGCTGTTCGACGAGGCGGTGGTCTGGAACGAAAAATATCTCGACGGCGTGAAAAAGACGCTCTTCGGCAGGAACAAAACGATCAGGGAGCGGGTGTGGACATGAAGGAAAGAAAGGCGGTGAAAATCGATCTGTTCGCGGAGGCGGAAACCGTGCGCGGATTCGACTGCAAGGGGGAATTTTCCTATTTTTTAAAACCGTCCGCCGCGTTCTCGGGCGAAATTTCCGCGCTCTATCCTTCCGCCGCGGGGTGCGATTTCTTTGCGTTCGGCGGGGGAACGCTCTCGGCGGTGAAGGACGGCGTTTCCCGCGCGTGCGCGGCGTTTTCCGCCCCGCCCCGCCGCGCGAAGGGCACCTATAAGGGAAAAACGTGCGATCTTTTCTTCGGGGACGGCAAAATGTATGCCGACGACGGCGCCGCGGGGGAAACGGTGAACGGCGTTGCGGGCGGCGCGGTCGAGGACGAATTTTTGCGGATGCAGGTGAAATTCGACGGGGAGAAGATCTGCCTTTCCGCCCCCTTCGAGCCTACGGAATATTCGGTTTCGGAAGGCGGCGCGGAGTTCGTTCCCTACGGGGGCGCGGGGGAGATCCTCGGCGTGAAACAGGCGGGCGGCAAACTCTTCGCCGTGGGGGAGCGCGGCGCGTGGCGGTGTTCCTATGCGGGGGACGATACCGAAACAGACCTCGCTTTTCTGCCCTTTCCCACCGAGGGCATCGTGAAGGAGAGCCTGCAATCCTGCGGGGAGGAGATGATCTTTCTCACGCGGGCGGGGCGGCTTTGTTCTTTCGGCGGGCAGGCGGTGAAGGAACTCGTGCGCGAGGTGAAAATAAACGGGGAACTTTTTTCCTCCTTTGCGGACGGCATATATCTGCTCGCCGCGGGAAAAACGCTCTTTCTCTACGATACGGAAACAAACGGATATGCTTTCTGCGACGCGGGCGCGGAGATCTCCGCGCTGGGCGGCAGGATGCTGTATGCGGGCGGGCTCTTCCGCCTGGAAAGGAAAAAGGGCGGCGGCACGGTGATCACCCGCCCCCTCGATCTTGCGGAATCCGCGCCCAAAAAAATCTGCAAAGTGCGCTTCGCGGGAATGGGGAGCGCCTCGCTTTCCCTCTCTTCCGAACGGGAGGAAAAGACCTTCCCCCTGCGTTCGGGGGAGGAGGTTTTTCCCAAACTGTCGGGGCGGAAATTCGTTTTCGCGCTCTCCTGCGGGGAGGGGTGCCGCATAGAAGAATTCGAGGCGGTCTATACGCCGACGGGGGTGAAATAAAATGGATTTCGAATTGCCGACGACCAAGGCGGAACTGACCGAAGTTCTGCGGGAGATCGACGTTTATTACAGGCAGTACAAGGGGGAATACGAGGAGGAGCCGCTCGAAGAACTCACGCTCGGCAAGCTGACGTTCACGGAAAAAACCGAGAGCGCGGTGCGCGCGGAGGTCGCCGCCCTGCTCGGAAAGAAAGAGGCGGCGGAAAAGGCGGAAAAATGCGCGCCTTACCGCGCCGAATACAAGAAAAACGAGGATCTTTACGAGGCGGAGGACGCGGAAAAAAACGAACTTCTCGCCGAGGCGGAGGAGCTGTACGAAGAAAAGCTCGAAAAACTCGAGGCGGACGCGGCGAAACGGGGCATCGGGCAGTCGAGCGCCTATCTGGCGCTCAAAGCCGACCTCGAAACAGAATACGAGGAAAAAGTCGCGAAGATCGGGCGGGAATCGGCGGAGAAAAAGGCGGCGTATCAGCGGGCGATGGCGCTCGCGCAGCACAACATCGCGGAAATCGCGGACTACGTGGCGAAAAAGTACGAGGCGGAACTGGAAACGGAAACCGAAACGCGCATGGAAAAACAGCGCGACTATGCGGACGAAGTGCTCAAATACAACAACCAGGTGGAAGAAAAACTCGTGCGGGCGCGCAACGACAAGGCGGAAACGGAAAACACCCTGCGGCTGAGATACCTCGAAATCACGGCGGAGGGGCTGACCGAAGAGGAACTCACGCAGCTCGGATATTATAAAGATACCATCCGCGCCATCGACGGCTATTACTATACGATTTCGGCGACCGCCGCGTACGACGATTTCACCGCGGACGCTTCCATGCCCTATTATCTGGGGCCGTTTTACAACGACATTTTGTATAAATACACGCTGAGAAAGGGCTGATCCTTTCCGCGGGGGAGGTTCTTTGGAACCTCCTTTTTTTTCGTTCCGTGCGCCCGCGGATTTTTTCCGCCGCGGGCGGGCGGAAAAAATCCGCAAAAACCTTTTGCAAATCGCGCGAAACGTGATATACTTAATAAAAAACGTGGCGGGGAGCAAAACCGCGGAAAACCTTCGGGGAAGAGGAAGAAAAAATGAGCAAAAAAGTAATGATCGGCGGCGTGCCCGTGGGCGGCGGCGCGCCCGTTGCCGTGCAGAGCATGACGACCACCCGCCCGAGCGATACCGGCGGCACCGTGTCGCAGATTCTCCGCCTGGAAGAGGCGGGGTGCGACATCGTGCGTTTCTGCGTGCGGGACGAGGCGGACGCGAAAGCCATTCCCAAAATCAAAGAAAAAACGCACATCCCCCTCGTGGCGGATATCCATTTCGATTACCGCCTGGCGATCGCGGCGGCGGAAAACGGCGCCGATAAGATACGTATCAACCCCGGCAACATCGGCGGGGAGGAAAAACTCGCGGCGGTGGCGGACTGCGTGCGGGCGCACAAGATCCCCGTGCGCGTCGGCTCGAACACGGGGAGCATCGAAAAAAAGCACCTCGCCCTGTACGGCAGGAGCGCGAAGGCGCTCGCGGAGAGCGCGCTCGCCAACGTTGCCGCCCTCGAAAAGCACGGCGTTTACGATATCGTGATTTCCGCCAAGGCGTCGGACGCGCGCACGACCATCGAAACCTACCGCCTGCTGTCGCAGACGACCCCGTATCCGCTCCACCTCGGCGTAACCGAGGCGGGCACGAAGGCGGGCGGCACGGTGAAAAACGCCGTCGCCCTCGGCGCGCTGCTCGCGGACGGCATCGGGGATACCGTGCGGGTTTCCCTTTCGGCGGACCCCGTGGAGGAAGTATATGCGGCAAAGCGCATTCTCCGCGCGCTCGGACTGGAAAAGAACTATGTGGAAATCGTATCCTGCCCGACGTGCGGCAGATGCGAATGGGATCTCATTCCCTTCGCCGAAAAGACGGAGGCGTTCACGGCGAAATACAAAAAGCCCTTCAAAATCGCCGTGATGGGGTGCGCGGTCAACGGCCCGGGAGAGGCGGCGGACGCCGACCTCGGCATCGCGGGAACGCAGGGGGGCTGCGTGATCTTCAAAAAAGGGGTTCCCGCCGCCCGCGTGCCGTACGACAAGGCGGAAGAAGTATTTTTCAAGGAGATAGAAAATTGCCTAAAATAAGCGGCGCGAAGGCTTTCATCGAGGGCGTGCGGGCAATGGACGAAAGCGTTTCGGGCATCAAACTTTGCGAAATAAATATCGACCGCGCGGAAAAAACGGCGGTATATCGTTTCATCTGCGAAAAGACCGTTCCCGACGAGGTGAAGGACAAAATCGGCGATTACTGCCTCGCCGCCACGCCGCCTTCCTTTCTCTCGGCGCAGGCGGTCATTTCCAAGGTGGTGGCGGACGCCGACCTCGTGCGGCGGGCGATCTTCCGTTTTATCACCATGGCTTATCCCTCCCTCGCCTACGACTTCGCCCTTTCGGACATCGAGGCGGAGGGGAAAAACGGCTTTTTCCGCTATAAACTGCATATGATTCCCTCCTCGTGCGCCTATGTGCGCTCCAACGGCGCGCTCAAAGCGATAGACGCCTATCTCGAACGCAACTTCTGCGATTCCTTCGCGGGGGAGGCGGAGGAAAAGGAGCAGAAAGAGCATATAGAACTGCCTTCGGACACGGTGGACGCGGCGCAGCTGAGCACGCTCGAAAAGCGGGTCATCCGCGTGAGCGACGTCGTCGCGGTGGACGACCCGAGCCGCCCCGAACTCGCCGTTTACATAGAGGACGCGACCGAGCCGGGCGAAGTAACCCTCTGCGGCGTGGTTTCCGCCGTGCGGGAGAAAACCGCCAAAAACGGCAGGCTGTTTTACATCATCGATTTCGAGGACGGCACGGGCAAGGCGAGCGGCGTTTATTTCACCCGCAAGAGCACGGCGGAAAAAATCGCGAAGATGGAAACGGGGCAGGGCATCATCGCGCGCTGCCGTTTCGAATATTATAAAGAGCGGCTTTCGCTCACGATCGACAAAATCGATTTTTGCACCTTCCCCGCGGATTTCAAGCCGCAGGCAAAGCGCGGCAAGGGGGTGGAACCGGAATACCGCGTGGTCAAACCGCAGCCCGCCGAGGAAGTGCGCGAAACCACGCTGTTCGATAAGCCGGAAGCGCTCCCGCCCGACCTTGTGCAGAACGTGTTCGTCGTGTTCGACCTCGAAACGACGGGCACCGAGGCATCGCACGACGAGATCACCGAAATCGGCGCGGTGAAGATCGTGAACGGCAGGATCGCGGAAACCTTCCAGACCCTCGTGAAACCCTCGCAGCACATCAGCGACAAGATCACCGAGATCACGGGCATAGACGACGAAATGGTGAAGGGCGCCCCCGCGTTCAAAGACGTGGCGGGGGATTTTTTCAAGTTTTCCTTCGGGGCGGTGCTCGTGGCGCACAACGCCGATTTCGACGTGAAGTTCATGCGCACGCAGGCAAAGCCGCTCGATTATTATTTCCGCAACCGCGTGATAGACACCGTGCAGCTCGCGCGGGAGGTGCTGCCCTCGCTTTCCAACCACAAGCTCAACACCGTTGCGGAACACTACAACGTGAAATTTCTGCACCACCGCGCCCTGTCGGATGCCTATGCCACCGCGCAGGTGTTCATCGAGATGGCGAAAACCAAAAAAAATTTGTTTTAGAAGGGGATTTTTCTTGCAAAAGCGGGGAAAACGTGGTATAATGCAGATACTGAATATCGTATGCTGGAGTATGAGAACGGTCTTTCCGCTCTCATATCTTCTTATTGGGGAGTTTTTAAATGAAATTGCTGTCTGCGGAAACGATTATGGAAAAGCTGGCGCCCCTTGCGGAAGAACAGGGCGTGCGCATCTGTTCCCTGGACTTCTGCGGCCGGGACGACCCCGCCCTCACGGTGTATATCGATAAAGAGGGCGGCCGGGATCTCGGTACCTGCGAGCGCTTTCACAACGCGTTCGACGCGCCTCTCGACGAGCTGGATCCC
>CALVZR010000130.1 GCA_944372565.1 uncultured Clostridia bacterium
ACGACGCCACGAAAGGCATTAAAAAATAGGATGCGAATTAAGCATCCTATTCGTGGGTAATCTTATACGATATGTTTTCATAGCTAAATAAAAGGTGTTCAGTTGGGGTCTCATCGAGTCCGCCAAAAAGGCTCTGAACCGAACTCTCGGTTCAGAGCCTTTTTGCTTTTTGTGAATGCTAAAAGCAGGGAAATGACCCGGCAATTTGTTTACAGCCGTTTTCTTCAAACGGCGTTGCAAATCAAAGAAGTTTCAGCATGCCGAAAACGATGGGAAGGGCGCACCAGCCGGAGTAAACCGAATATACGCCGCCTTCGTCGAGCGCATTGCGCTGATTGCATCTGCCGTCGTAACGGTTTGTTTTTAAATTATATGAGCCGCGCCATCCGCCGTTCACGCAAGGCAAATCGTTTTTGCATTGAATATCGGCAAGAAATTCCGCCATGTTTTGTGCGCGGCGGAGAAACACCTCGTCCTTGCAGGCGAAATAAAGCTCGGCAAATGCGTTTAGCGCAAAGCCCTGGGTATATACGAGATCGCAAAGATCCGGGTCGTCGTTCAAGGAGAGCGTATCGTCGCGTTTTATGCTGTTTTTGATCGCCCCGGTTGTTTGGTCGATCAAGGCGTTGCAATAGGGAAGCAGTTTGCAAATTTCGGTTAAAAACCGCTCGTCTCCGAGCAGACGGTAAGAGATCGCGTAACATAAAAGCGCAATGTATTGTTCCGAAGACACGGGCCGCCATGCTTCCGCTTTGCAGATTTCATAGCTTGTGCGCAGTCGTCCGTCGACGGTGATTTTTTTCAGATGAGAGAACGCCTTTTCCCCGCTGTGTAAATATTTTTTGTTTCCGGTCGCTTTATAGAGGGCGAACATCGCAACCATCGGCCATAACACGAAACACGGGCCCGCGGCGTCGGGTTCGCCGATATTCAGACAGGGGTCGTAAAACGTTCCGTTTTCCCTTTGGATCGAAAGCCAGAACGACGCGCTCTTTTCCGCCATGGATAAAAGACGGTCGTCTTCGGTTTCAAGGTATAACAGCGCTAAATTCAAAATGATCTTGCCGTTATCGTTCTGAAAAAGCATCTGCATAACTTTATAATCCTTACATCCGTCCGCGAGATAAAAGGGAAACGTTTCGTTGCCGTCCCGTTCTTTCGTATTTTGCGCAAAGGCAAGCCATTTTACGAGATTTTCGTAAACGTCGTCGTAAGCATCGTCTTTCAGTTTTGTTTTGAAAAGCCTGGCGGCACGGAGAAATTCGGTTGCGGTGTCCGGGCGGGAATACCCCACCCTCATATTGATGTCTGTACGGATCCGTTCGTAGATGCCCCAGGCGCCGCGCCCGAAAGTAAACATGTGGTTTTCCAGCCAGGAAAAACAATTTCTTACGGAATTTTCAATTTTTTTTCTGTCCATTTTTTTTCTCCTCGACTACTATCTTATCACGATATTTTCATTGTGTAAATATCATAATTTTATCGTTTATTTATCATTTTATCAACAAAAAACAATTGACAAATCCGCCGCGATGGGATACCATTGAAAAATGGAACGGAAAATCATTTTTGAAAAGAAATATTATTCGGCGTTCAACGAATATTCCGATCCCGTGGAAACGGAAAATTTTCTGCTTTATCAGGTGGGGGACGCATTCTATTACAACGGATGGCTGATCGGGAAACACGAACAATATTTCGATATCGAACTGAGCATTGCCGTTCAGAATGCGGCCATGTTTTACACCGGCGGATGCGGTACGGAACTGAAAAGGAGCGAGATCTACGTGTCTTTGAAGGGGGAAATGCACGGGATCGAGGCGAACAATACTTTTCGCTATCAGTATTTCGCCTTTGATATCAAAAAAAATTCAAAATTTCACGCTTATCTGAACGGTATCCGCGAACGGTATGCTCTGCCGCATAAAAGCATGCAGAGTCGGGAGATCAGGGAGATCGCCGGCAAAATCATATCGGAATTTATGGAGAAAGAAGTATGCGCGGATTTTCTGGATTGCCTTTTGGGGGAAATCGTCCTTGAATTGTTCCGGAACGGAAAAGAACGGCGCACGCTGGAAATCAACGATAAAAAACAGGCGGCGCTTGCGTTGCGCAACTATATAGACGAACATTTTCTCACTTTGAACACGCTTACGGAACTTTCCGCATATTACGGGTATTCTTACGGCTATTTATCCGGGATATTTTCAGAAATCGCGGGCGTCAGTCTCAGAGAATATCTGCTGAATAAAAAAATGGAATATGCAAGGGATTTACTGCAGGAGGGAAAGACGGTTACGGAAACGGCGGAAACGCTTTCCTACGGTTCGATATATAATTTCAGCAGGGCTTTCAGAAAATATTTCGGAAAGAGTCCCCGAACCTGCCGTTGCAAAAAGGAGGTTCGCCGCAATCGTTAATTAGCTGAAAATGTCTTTTTCTTTGATTTCCGCGGCTGGCAGGCGCTGGTCGGAGAGCGGGTCATGCTTTGAAAATGCGCTGGAAAGAGCGTATGAAAAGGCGCTCGTTGCAGTGAAAGAATCTTCGGCAGGGGCGCTGACGGGAATGAGGTATATTTCGCTCGGCCGCACGCAGCTTTTTGAGGACTGCGGATTTCAGGTGGATTTTTCCTCCCTCAATTCCGTGGGATATGTGATGAAACAGCTCGGCAACGCCCTTTATATCGCGGGAGAGACCAGCGAGGGCGTGCTCTACGGCGTATATGATTTCTGCGAGCAGGTGCTGGGGATGCGTTTTCTCACGCCCGAGGCGACCTATATGGAGGAAATGTACACCGTTCCGCTCTATAAAACAGACAGAACGGAAGTTCCCGCGTTTGAAGGGCGCGATTATATGGCAAAGCAGTCCATGCAGCTCAAAGATTTCGCCTCCCGTTTGAAGATCAACAGCACTTACGGGGAAGTGCGCGCACAAAACGGTTACGGCGGAGTGGGCAGCTACTATGCGGGCAACGGGTATACCAATCTGGAAACGCTGCTGCCGCCGAAGAGGGGATCGGGCGGAAGAATTTCCGAAAAAAACATGCAAAAACATCGCGCCCCGCGGAAAAACCGTCGGTTTTTCCGCGGGGCGCCTTTTGAAAATCAGATCATGGTCATCACGATTCCCTGCGGATGATCTCCGAAAGATTTCCCGAAAAGATTGATCCCGCCCTTGTGCTTGGCGTCCGGCTTGATGCGGAGCGTGAGTTCCACATAATCTTTGCCTTCCAGCTGTAGATCCGAAATCGTAACCGCGTCGTTTTTGAAAACATTATTGACGTAAACGCCCGAGGAATTCACGATAAATTCCATTAAAATACCGTATTGCGTGGAGATGACCGGCCAGTAAGAGGGGGTATATTTGCCCCGCCTTCCGCCGAAATCTCCGGGAGAAGTGAAAGTGGCGATCTCCGTGCCGTTCACGCTCACGGTGATGTCGCTCGGCCATTTGTTGCGGTGATAGATGGTTTCCGAACACACTTCAAAAGAGATCCCGATTTCCTTATATTCCGCATACCGCGCCGAGGGAAGTTTATAACTGACGTAGCCGAGGTTGAACCATAAAAGTTCCGCTTCCGCGCGCTGGGAAGAAAAGAAGAGGGCGGGATTGTCGAAATCCCCGATTTTCGCCGTTTTTCCCACCATGCCGCAGGGGGCGGAGATATCGCAGTCCGAATAGAGCCCGATGGGCATTTCGGTCACGAACGTGCCGTTTTCCGAGGGGATGATCACGTCCTCAAAGGAAACCGTCGCGCTCAGCGCCGCTTTTGCGCACAGCTTGGAATGCCCTTTCGGCCCCGGTTTGTAGCTCACGAAGATCAGCCCCGCTTCGGTAAGCGCGTCTATGTGGCGGGAAACGGAGGAAAGGGGCATATTGAGATACTCCGCGATCTCCACGAGGTATTTCGGCGCGCCCTGCAAAAGTTCGAGGATGGAAAGCCGCTCGCGTATGGAAAGCGCTTTGCCGAGTTTGATGATGTCCTCGTGCTGCATTTTATCGTTGATGGAAAAATTCAGTTTTTTTTCGGGCGTAAGTTTGTCGCTCATAAAATCACTTCCGTTTTTCGGTTTTTCATATCTTTATTATACCAAAAACGGAAAGGCGTGTCAAGACGGGAAACGCAAATTCCGCCCCGCGCGGAACAGCAAATAAACAAAAGAAAAGGAGAAATTATGGAAAAAAAGGCATCTTTCGGCGCATATACGGAATACTGGTTGCAAACCGTCGTGCAGGGTACGGTGAAACCGAATACCTATACGGTGTATCGCGGGCTTGCAAAAAATCATCTTCTGCCCTCTTTCGGCGAAACGCCGCTCAAAGCGCTGGACAGAAAGAAGATGCAGCTTTTCAGCCGTCGTCTGCGCGACGAAAAGGGGCTTTCCGTAAAGACGGTGCGGATGACCATGAACCTTTTATCGCAGATTTTGCGCTGTGCGGCGGAGGAGGGAGAGATTGCGGAAAATCCCTGCATGCACATCCGTCTGCCGTCGGCGGAGGAGCGGGAAGTAGAGGCGTTCAGCCGCGGGGAACAGAGGAAAATAGAGGAAGCCGCGGTCAGATCGCAGGACGGGCGCGCGCTCGGCGTGCTTCTTTGCCTTTATACGGGGATCCGCCTGGGGGAACTGTGCGCGCTGAAATGGGAAAACGTGAACTTCGCCCTGCGCGCCATCGAAATAAAGAGCACGCTGTGCCGCGTCACGCTGTACGGGGGCGGTCCGAAACGGACGCAACTGAGGGAAGATTCTCCCAAAACGAGAAACTCCGCGCGGGTGATCCCTTTGCCGCTGTTCCTGTTCCGGCTGCTGAAAAAGAAAAGCGCGGAAACAAAAAGCGGCTATGTGATCTGTATGAAAACGGGGGAGCGCGTGCAGCCGCGCACCATGCAGCTCGTTTACGGGCGGCTGCTGCGCGAAGCGGGCGTGCCCTATAAAAAATTTCACGCGCTCAGGCATACGTTTGCCACGCGGGCGGTGGAGATCGGGGTGGACGTAAAAACCATCAGCGACATCCTCGGACACTGCAACGCGCAGATCACGCTGAACCGCTATGCGCACTCTTTGCTGGAACACAAACGGCACATGATGAAAAACTTCGATAAACTGTTTGAAAAAACGGCGCGCGTCCGAAACTGAATACTTCGTATAGTTTGTTACTATACGCAATGAACGGGAAAAAAGACAATAAAAAATCCGCTAGGTTTTTCCTGCGGATTAAGGCTTTCACTTCCATTTTTCGGTAGTAAAAGCGTTCTAAAACATTAAATATCGGGAGCGGCTTTGGTATTGACATTTACCCCGATTATGATAAAATAAAAATGGCCCATATGAGAAAAACTTCGCATAGTAACAAACTATACGAAGAAAAAAGTGACAAGGAGAATGAAAATGAAGTTAAAAAGATGCAGTTTGATTCTGGCTCTGCTGATCGGACTTGGATCGGTTGCGCTGGGCGCCTGTAACAGGGACGGGGGCGTTACCATCGATACGTCCAGAACGCAACTTTACGTGAGCTACTATAACGGCGGCTACGGAAACGAATGGCTGTATTCCGCCATAAGCCGTTTCGAAGCCATGTACGCGGATCGGGAATTCGAGCCGGGTACGGGCAAGAAGGGCGCGCAGATCGTCCCGATGCCCAGCAAGGAAACAGGCACGACGGTGTTCAACACCATGCGGGCGTCTTCCGCCGAAGTGTTCTTTACCGAAGGCGTTTACATGAGCGACTTCGTGAACGCGGGGATGGTCGCCGACATCACGGACGTCGTAACGGAAGATCTCACCGCCTACGGCGAGACCGAGAGCATAGAAGATAAACTCACGGACGCGCAGCAGGACTATTTCGGCGTTACGGAAAACGGCGAAACCCATTATTATATGGTGCCGCACTACCAGTCTTTCCGCGGGCTTGTTTACGACGTGGATCTCTTCGACGAAAACAGGCTGTTCATCGCCAAGAACGGCGCGCCCAGCGAGGCTTTGCAGGAGGGCGGCTCGTTTTCGGGAACCTACGCCTTCACCAACGAGGCGGGCGAGAAATCCGCGGGGCCGGACGGGAAATATGAAACGAGCGACGACGGCCTGCCCGCCACTTACGAAGAATTTTACGCGCTCTGCGACCGCATGGGCGGGCGGGGCATCACGCCGGTGGCGTATGCCGGCGCGGTGCAGGTATATTACGACGACTTCCTCACCGCACTCGAAGCCGACGACGCCGGTCTGAACGACATGATGGCGAACTACAACTTTTCGGGCGAAGTCTCCTCGGTGATCGATCTTTCCACGATGTCGGCGGACGGTTCTTCCTACGAGCTGATGGATCCCTTTGCAATGACCAACCGCGACGGCTATCTGATGGCGCGGCTGGAAGGCAAATACAACGCCCTCAAATTCACCGAACGCCTGATCGAAGGAGGAAAGAACGGTCCGTATTTTTCCGCAGACTGTTTCAATTCCACCAGCCACATCGAAACGCAGAACAACTTCTTATACGGCAGATTCGGCGGGGATAAGAACATCGGCATCATCATCGAAGGGTGTTTCTGGGAAAACGAGGCCGATCCCACCTTCCGGAGCATGGAAAACCGCAACGGTCCGAACGCGGGCAGGTATGCGCGGCGTTTTGCCATCATGCCCTATCCGAAATCCACGGAGGATAAAATAGGCGAGCCGCTCACGCTGGTCGATTCCCTGATGAGCGCGGGCTTCATCAAGGCGGGGCTTTCGGAAGAAAAGACCGAGCTTGCGAAACTCTTTTTACAGTTTTTGAATACCGACGAATCGCTGCGGGAGTTCAACGTGCTCACGGGGGCGCCCAAATCGCTCGAATACGAACTCGAAGATTCGGATAAGGAACAGATCAGCTACTTCGGCAACAGCATTCTGGAAATGCGCAACGCGGAAAACGTGGATATCGTGTATCCCGCCTCTTCCAACGCCATTTACCGCTCCAACCCCGCGAACTTCTTCAGCGCCACGGAGTGGAACAGCGTGGTGAACGGCGTATCTTATTCCGACCCGCAGAAGATCATGAACGACCAGGGGAGAACGGCGCTCGAAATGTTCCTCGGCATTTCCAACCGCGTCACGCAGTCGGCGTGGAACAATTCTTACGGCAATTACTTTTAAACGGAGAGATCCATGACAAGCGCAAACGAAACCGGTTTATTAAAAAAACAGGCGCGGGCGGCGAAGTGGAAATCCTACGTGTTTCCCACGGTCATGCTGGCGTATCCCGTCGTGCAGGTGCTGATCTTTTACTTCGGCGTGAACATCAACTCGCTCCTGCTGGCGTTCAAGCTCTACGACGACGCGGGGGGATATACCTGGGCGGGCTTTGAAAATTTCCGCACGGTGTTTTACGAACTGTTCCACGACCCCACGTTTTCGGCGGGCATACGCAATTCGCTGATCACGCTGGCCGTTTCGGTATTCATCACGACGCCGCTTTCCACGCTCTTTTCCTACTATGTGTACAAAAGATACCGCGGCGCGGAGTTTTTCAAGGTGATGCTCGTTCTGCCCATGATCACATCCACCCTCGTGATGGTGCTCACCTTCACGGGATTCGTGGACAGGTTCCTGCCGCAGTTCATGGAAAAGCATTTCGGCGTGAATATGGTCAACCTCGTTTCCAACACGAACACGCAGCTGTACGTGCTGCTCTTTTACGCCGTGCTGGTGGGATTCGGCTCCTCTTCGCTGCTCTATCTCGGCGCGATGAACGGAATTTCGCCCGAAATGATCGAGGCGGGCAAGATGGACGGCGTTACGCCTTTCCGCGAATTTATCCACCTCGTGGTGCCCTCGATATACGGCACGTTCGGCACGCTCATTATCGTGGCGGTGGCGGGGGTGTTCACCAACCAGCTCAATTTGTACAGCTTCTTCGGCACGGGAGCGCAGCCGCAGAATTCCACGATCGGGTATTACCTTTATACGCAGACGCAGGCGGCTTCGGTCGCGGGATATCCGCGGCTGGCGGCGATGGGCATCATCTTCACGCTCATCGTGGCGCCCGTAACGCTGCTCGTGCGCTATATCATCAACAAATTCGACCCGATGGGGGAATGAGGAGGGATCCGGCTTGAAAACGATCGCGAAAAAAACAAAAAAAGACGTGCAGCCGCGCCCGAAATTTTCGGTGATGGCGGTCATCCTCCTCATCGGGCTCATCGTTTATACGATCTGCCTGCTCTCGCCTCTCCTTTACGGGCTGGTGACCTCGCTCAAAACCAACGAGGATTACACGCTCAATCCCACGGGATTCCCCAATCCGCTCTCGTTCTCGAACTACGCGACGGCGTTCGAGGGGTTTTACGTAACGATCTACAACGCCGTCGGCATGCGGAACATCTATCTGGAAAGGATGATGCTCAATTCCCTGCTGTATGCGCTGGGGTGTTCGTTCATGAGCGTGGCGGTGCCCTGCCTTGCGGCGTACGTGGTAGCCAATTACAAGTATAAGATCTGCAACGTCATCTACGTGTTCGTCATCATCTCCATCATCCTGCCCATCGTGGGCTCGCTGCCCAGCGAACTGCAGCTCGCGCGGGCGCTCGGCCTGTACGATAACTTCTTCGGGCTGTGGATCATGAGCGGGCACATCCGCAGTATGTATTTTCTCATCCTGCACGCGACCTTCAAGGCATTCCCGAAGGATTACGCGGAGGCGGCGAAGATCGACGGCGGCGGACCATTCACGGTGTTTTTCCGCATCATCCTGCCGCTCACGAAAACGGTGTTTTTCACCATCATGCTGATCAAGTTCATCGAATTCTGGAACGATTACCAGACGGCGCTCATCTACATGCCGTCCAATCCCACGCTCTCTTACGGGCTGTATCTGTTCCGCTTCAACACGAACACAGAATATGCAACCATGCCGATGACGCTCACCGGCTGCATGATCGTGTTCCTGCCCATCCTGGTCATCTTCCTTTGTTTCCGAAACAGGATCATCGGCAATCTGACCATCGGCGGGCTGAAAGGCTGAGTTTATCCAAAAAAGGAGGAAAAATTTTATGAGCAGAACCAAAAAAACGCTGATCGCCTGTCTGGCTGCGGTATTCCTGCTGGGGATCTCCGCCGCGGCGGCGCTCACGTTCGCTTCGGAAACGGACGGCGTGAAAGGGCTGCCCGAAGGCATAGAGGCGGAGGTTACGAACGAACTTCCCGTGGGCACCGCGCTCGATTTCGGCGGAACGTACATCGTCGCGGGCGGGGAATCGCTCGACACTTCCGTGGAAACGACGTATCCCGACGGGCGGATCGTGTCTTCCAAACAGGTTTCCCTCGATACGATGGGGATTTACGAGATCGCGCTGTACGGTTTTACGTCCGGCGGCGTATATACCGAACATACGCTGCGCGTTTACGCCTATAACGAAACGTTTTCGTTTGACGACGAGCTTTCCGAATCCCACTACGGCGAGCATAAAAACGCGCCCGGCGTTTACGGCGAGATCGTTTCCCTTTACGAGGGCGCTACCGCCACCTACGGCAAGGTGATCGATCTGAGCGGCTACACGGTGACCGACACGGTTTTCGAATGGCTGCCCATCGCGTCCACGGTGGGCGCGGGCGATTTCACCTATGTGGAATTCACGTTTACCGACCTTTACGACGAAAATAATTTCTTCACCGTTTCGGGAAACTACCACCATATCTATAAGGAAACGTATTTCAAGGCGGCGGCGACCGACCAGGTGCTCAGCGGCTGGTATGCGGGCGGCTGGATCAACGTGGGCAACGAATACGGCTCCAACGCGCTTGTGAGCTTTTACAATACGCCGCGCTGGGGCGGCGCCATCGAGCGCGACAGCATGAAACTCCGCTACGACGCCGCGGCGAAAGCCGTGCACGTGGGGGACGTGTTCGTGATCGATTTCGACGATCCGTCGTACTTTTCCAACCTGTGGAACGGGTTCACGACGGGCGAATGCATCCTGTCCATGACGTGCGGCGGCTACGTTTCCGATAAACCCGCGCAGTTCATGTTCCGCTCCGTTGCGGGCGAAACCATGGACGGCACGCCCATCAAAGACGAAGACGCGCCGCAGATCACCGTCGATTTCGGCAGCTATACGGCAAGCACCATGCCCGCGGCCAAGGTGGGCAGTTCCTATCCCGTTCCCTCCGCCACCGTGTGGGACACCTTCAACGGCGTGCTGACGGCGGACGTTTCCGTATGGCTCAACTACGGCAACACCGCGGCGTCGCAGGTCGCGGTGGAGAACGGGCGGTTTACGCCCACGCGCTCGGCGGTATATACCATCGTGTATGAAGCCGCCGACTATTCGGGCAAAACCGCCACCGTAACGGTGCCCGTCCGCGCGACGAACGACGTGGCGGACATCGTCGTCACGCTCCGAAACGACGCGCCCACGACCTGGCTTTTGGGCGAAGTGCTCTCGGTGCACGGCTACGGGATTTCCGGCGGCACGGGCGAATGCGAAACCGTCGTGACGATCGCCGCGCCCGACGGCACGGAAGAAGAGATCTCTTCCGATACCGATTATATCCTCGATCAGAAAGGCACCTACCGCGTGACCTACATCGCCACCGACTATATCGGCAGCGTGGGGTATAACGCATACAGCTTTACGGTGAGCGAGGCGGGCGCGCCCATCTTCTACGACAAGGCCTCCCTGCCGCACTACTTCGTGGCGGGGGCGACGTACCGGCTACCCGAACTCGCGGCGTTCGATTACGCCTCCGGGAGCGCGGTGGCGGCGGACGTGAAGATCCGCGTGACCGAAAACGGAAGTACGCGCGTTCTCGAAAGCAACGAATACACGCCCGCGGGGAATACGGGGGAGGTCATCACCCTCGTTTACTTTGCGGAGAACGCCAACGGCGAAGGGCAGACCGCGGCGGCGAACATTCCCGTCGTGAACGCGGGCACGCCGAACGCCATCGATACCGCCGCGTATTTCGCGGGCACGGCGCAGGCCGCGCTCGTTGAGAACGGAGATATGCTCGTCGTCACCGCGAAAAACAGCGGCGATTATGTGCAGTATATCCTGCCCGTGCTTTCGGACGGCTTCTCGCTCGACATGCGGCCGTACGGGCTGGGCAACACGCTTTCCGACCTCACGCTCACGTTCGCGGATTCGGAAAACGAAAACATCCGCTACGATGTGAAACTCGTCAAAACCGATTCGGGTTCCGACCTCGTTTTGGGCGACGCGACGTATGCCGTGAACACCTCGCTGGTGAGCAGCCGCATGACCTTCGGCTACTCCGCGGCGGACAACGCGATCACGCTGGGCGACGTTTCCTATCCGCTGAGCGGGTTCGGCGGATTCCCGAGCGGCAAGGTATATGTAACGCTTTCCTTCGGGGAACTCACGGGGGATTACAGCCTCGAAGTGCTCTCCATGAACTCCCAGGTGTTCAACACGCCGCTCGACGAGATCAAGCCCAAATTCAGCGTGCTCGGCGAATACGGCGGCGTGAAGGCACTCGGCAGCACGGTCACCGTGTATAAAGCGGTGGTCGCGGATATGTTCGATCCGGGCGTAACGGCGTATATGAGCGTTACGGACGCGAGCGGCGCTATCATGACCGCCGAGGACGGCACCCGCCTCGAAAGGGTGGATATCGGCGGAGAATATCAGATCCGCTTAAATGATTACGGCTACTACCGCGTTTCCTACTACGCGGAGGACTGGAACGGCAACTTCGAGCGCAATTTCGGCTATCAGTTCATCGTGGAGGACAACGTGCGCCCGGTGATCTCGCTGGATTCCGGGAACATCAGGGGAAAGGTCGGCAGAACGGTCACCCTGCCCGAGGCTACCGCCACAGATAACAGGACGAGCGCGGAAAACCTCACGATCAACGTGATCGTGATGCAGCCGGACGGCTACCTCGTGCGGGTGAAGCCCAACGATTCGGGCGAATACGTCTATTCGCCGCAGGCGGCGGGAACGTATGCCGTGCGCTATTACTGCATGGACGAGGCGGGCAACGGCGCGCTTGCGGAGATCTCGCTCGTCGTATCGTGAAAGGAGGGAAACAGAGCATGAAAAAATATTTTACCAAAGCCGTCGCGCTGATCTTGTGCGTGTTCTGCCTGGGCTTTACCGCCTGCAGGAAGAACGGGGAGGACGAACTCAAATTCACCGATTACGCTTTCATCACCGAGAGCGCGAGCGATTACAAAATCGTCTATCCCGAAGGCTCGGATACTTCCGGGGCGGTATATAAAGCGGCGCGCGAACTGCAGAAATATCTCGAAACCGCTACGGGCGCGGTGCTGCCTATCGTAACCGATACGGGACTGTCATTTTCCGAGGACGGGCAATATCTTTCGGTGGGGCAGACCGCCCTTTTCGGCGGCGCGGACATCGAACTGAACGCCGACGAACTGCAAAGCAGCGGGCTGCGCATCAAAACGGTGGGAAAAAGCATCTACATGACGGGCGCGCAGCAATACGGCACGCTGTACGCCGTGTATGAATTCCTGAACCGCGTGTTCGGCATGGAAACGTACGCCGCGGACGAAACGTATATCGATACCGGCGTTACCACCATCAAACTGCCCGATATGGACGTAACGGAAATCCCGTCGTTCAACTACCGCATCGGCAAATACGGCGTTTATACGCCCGAATTCCGCGACCTCATGCGCGTACACTCCGAAGAGCGGTTCATCGCGCCCATCAACGGCACGCTGTATCACAACAGTTTCGTGGCGCTCCCGCCCGATACCTACCGCTCGGCGCACCCCGACTGGTATTCCACGGACGGGCTGCAGCTCTGCTATCTCGCGCACGGCAATCAGGCGGAATACGACGCGCTCGTGGATACCGCTTCCTCCGTGCTGCTCGAATGGCTGCTCGCCAGCCCCAACGCGGGGAGCATCACCTTCACGCAAGAGGACTACGACACGTGGTGCGGCTGTTCGGAATGCGCGGCGAGCAAGGAAAAATACGGCGTGGACAGCGCCACCGCCATTCACTTCGTCAACGATCTCGCCGTGGCGACCAACGCGAAACTGCGCGATGCGGGCGACCCGCGCGAGGATATCATTTACTGGCTGTTCGCCTACAATAAAACGGAAACCCCTCCCGTGCGGCAGACCGAAAACGGCTACGAGCCGATCGACGACGGCGTGGACATGCGCGAAAACAACATCGGCATCATCTACGCGCCCATCCTGATGGACTACACCAAGCCGATGACGCACGCGAACAACGCGGGGTACAGGGATATTTTCGAACAGTGGTCGTCGATCACGGACAACGTGTATTTCTGGGGATACGACACCATTTTCGCCGATTATTTCAACGTGCACAATACCTTCGGCACCAT
Source organism: uncultured Clostridia bacterium (assembly GCA_944372565.1). Lineage (GTDB taxonomy): Bacteria > Bacillota > Clostridia > Christensenellales > Borkfalkiaceae > UMGS775. Next base: position 13,320 of record CALVZR010000130.1, read on the forward strand.
TCGGGAAAATTTGAAAGTCGCCAAGGAAAACAACGCCGTCGCCGCCATGCTGCAGGGCCAGCACGACCAGCGCGCGCTGACGTGTTTCAACAACTTCAAAGTGTATCTCGCCGCCAAGTACGAATGGAACCTCGACGAGGATTATAACGAACTGTTCAACAACTTCTTCGATAACTACTTCAAAGACGCGTCCGAAACGATGAAGGAACTGTTCAATTCCCTCACGACGCACTGCGCGTGGTTTGCGGACGAATACAGCGTGTACGGGCAGGGCGGCATCATCACGATTACGGAAAGGAACTTCCCCAAGGGCGCGATCGGCAACTGGATGGAACTGATCGACCGGGCGTTCCGCGATATCGAGAGCATGCGCATCAGCGACCCCGAGGCGTACGAAACGGTGTATAACAGGATCAATCTGGAATCGCTCGCGTACCGCTATATGCTCATCGAGCTTTACGGCGCGGACTATCTGGACGGCGAACTGTATCAGATGAAATCCGATTTCCGCCGCGACTGCGGCAGGCTGGGCGTAACGCACTTCCGCGAACACAGGACGATAGACGGCCTGTGGAGCGAGTGGGGACTGTAATTTTCGGAAACGACCGCTTTCGGGCGGCGTGGAATAAAAAAAAGGAGGAGTAAAGGATGAAAAGGAAACTGTTGTTGTTCTCTCTCGCGCTCGTCGTTTGTTTTTCGGCGGCGATGGTCGCGTGTACGAACAACAAAGTAACCATCAACGCGCCTGACGAGGTTACCATGGCGGTTTACGACGTGAAGGACCTGGACGTGACGGTGCTGAACTACGAAGGCGAGCCCACGCTCGTTTCTTCCGACCCTACCGTAGTGGAGGTGCAGGGAAAAACGCTCTACGCCTATAAAGAGGGCACGGCGGTCATCGTAATAACCGCGGGAGAAGCGCGCGCGGAAGTGAACGTAACCGTTACCGCGCCGCAGAATTCGCCCGCGATCAGCGTGCCCACGCTCAACGTGCGCGTGGTGGTGGGCAATACGTTCGCCTTCGCGCCCGAGATCAAAATGGGCGAGCAGACGGTGGAGGGCGAGCTCTCCGTTTCCGTTGCGGACCAAACCGTGGCGACCTATGCGAACGGCGTGATCACGGCGTTGAAGATCGGTTCCACCACCCTCACCGTGAGCGGAACGTATTTCAGCACCAATTTAAGGCAGGTTACGGTGAATATCGTCGTCATAGACGATCTCATCGTTTCTTACAGCGCGCAGGATGTGGATCTGTTCACCTATGCGCCCGAAGGCGGGGAAGCGATGTATCCCACCGAACAGACGATCACCGTAACGGTGGAGGAACAGGGCGAACTCGTGGATGATCCCGAAATCACCTGGGAGATCGCAGACGAAAAAGTGGCTACGGTAACGGACGGCAGAGTCGTGGCGGTAGGGGAAGGCGAAACCACCATCACCGCTACCTATAAAACGGTGGAAACGCCCATTTCCGTAACGGTTACGAAAACCCTTCTTTCCGCCGACACCGCGTATAAAGAATACGACATGAACCCCAAGGACGACACGGCGGATTATATCGTGTTCGATCTGGGCAACGAATTCACCATGGACGAGATCACCGGCGTATTCGATTACACGAGCGGCACGAAGGTGCCCGTGGAGTACGACACGTCGGCGGGCGAGCTCCGCCTCGACGAGGCAAAC
>CALVZR010000131.1 GCA_944372565.1 uncultured Clostridia bacterium
GCCCTAAATTTTCTAAAAATTAAAAAATTTTAGCCTAAAATATGCAAAATCTACGCATATTTTAGGCTTTTTTACCGTTTTTTATGAAATTTTATACTTTCGAGATAATCGCGTCTCCCCTGCCACGAAACGTCTTGCAAAAGCAAGGCGTTTTTTGTTTATGCAATCGGAACACGCAACCTGCGGTTGCTGACTGCTCCGCTTTGCTGCGCAGGGCTCCGCCCGAACCGCGTTTTCCCGCCATTTCCGGCAGAATTTCCGAACAATTTCTATTTTAGCGTAAACGCCTGATAAAGTCAAACCAATCCTGTCGATTTCAGGATTGCGGTATAAGAAAAATGCAGGAAAGCGTTCCCCTGAACTTTCCCCGCATTCTATCTTTTCACATACTTTATTCGGGTTCGGAAATGCTTCCGTTTCGTTTTGCTCCGCGGCGTTTCAAAAAAGAAATAGTTTCTTTATATAGCAGGCAGCGGCGGCAAACAGAACCGATATCGCAATGCTGCCGCCGATATTTTCCTTTGCGTAGAAATCGGTTTTGATTTTCTCCTCGATCGCGGGCAGTTTTTCCACGCGCCCGTGCGGAAGCCTTTCCGTGCGATGGCAAGAAAGTATTTCAGCACCCGAAATTCCATATTTTCTCCTTAAAATCGGGATTCTCCGCCCGTTATGCAAAACCGAACACTTTTACAACTTGTCAGCCGCGTTCAGTGCGTTCCCCTTTTTTCGTCGATGTAGGTCGCTTCCAGATCGGAAACGTGCAGCAGCACGGCGAGCGGATATTTCGCATACGCCTCGCTCACAGAACCGTCCCCGCCCCTTGCGCGGGAATCGAATCCGCCCATATGCCAGTTGATCGCCATCGCCTCTTCCCTCGTCAGGCGGATAAACCCGTTCACGATATATACCGATTTTTCCCCGTGCCCGAACGGCAGAGCCTCTTCCCGCACGAAACACGGTTTTTTCACCCATTCGCCGTTTTCCTTCACGTTTCTGAAATCCTGTTTGTAAAAATCGATCTTGCACACGTCGTGCAGCAGCCCGCATATGGCGACGGTTTCGTGCGGATAACGGCTTTCCCATTCCGCGCCGTATTCGTTTTTCACGTTCGCCAGCAGCCGCTTATAGGTGTTCACGCTGTGCTCGCAAAGCCCTCCCGGGAAGGCGCAATGATAGCGAATGCTCGCGGGAGCCTGAAAAAAATCCGATTTTAACAGATAATTTCTCAGTTCCTCCGCACCGACGCGGCGGATATGCCCGTCGAAAATTTCCAGAAATTCTTCCCTGCCGTCCATTTTCCTTCTCCTCTTTCGTATTTCTCGTTTACAGTATAACAAAAAACCGCCCGTTCGTCAAGGCGGCTTTTCAAAAAGGGATCAGCGTAAAATTTCAGAAGATGAACAGAATCGTTCCGCAAAGCATCAGCGCCAGGCTGATCCACGTATAAAGATTGATCTTTTCCTTGAAAAAGATGCGCGCGGCGAATGTGGAAAACAAAATCGATCCGCCTGTGATGAACGGATACAGCATAGTTGCGGGCAGGCTTTTTGCCGCGTTCAGCTGCAAAAGGTATCCCGCGCCCGAAACGAGCGCATATCCCGCGCCGATCCCCAGCGCGAGGAGCAAAATCCGTTTTGAAAGGGTGAATCCCGCCGCGCTTTCCCCTTCCGCATCCGCCGCAACAGCGTTTTTTTTGCGGAAAAACAGCAGGTAAACGAGGAAACAGATCAGCGCGAGCGCCAGCTGGAACGCATACAGCCAGATCATAAAATCCTGCGTGGGAACGGCTTCGGCGCCGATCTGATGCACTTTGGAAACGATGCTCACGCCGCCGTTCAGGCAGAAAATGGCAACGCAGAAGACATAAAAGATCGGCTTCGGTTTTTCGGTTTTTTCGTTTTTATCGGGAATAACGGACAAAAACAGCCCCGCAATAAGAACGATCATACCCACGATTTCAAAAACGCCGATGGCTTCATTTAAAAAGATCACGCCGTAAAGATAGGGCAAAAACATACCGCCGAGCATCATAAACACGGTATAGACCGAAACCCTGCCCCATTTTACGACGAAGATGCCGCAGAGCATACTCGAAAACAGAATGAGCGCTTCCGCCGCCGCCAGAATTACCGAAAAACTGCTGTAAGCGACCGAAAAACCGTTCAGACAGAGAAAAAGAAGGGTTGCGATCACCCCGGTGATTAACGGAAAAAGCAAAAGCTCCCCCGTGGATTTCACTATGTTTTTCTGATAGAGTTTGTTGAAGGTGAACTGCGCCGCAACGCATACGGCGGAGAGCGTGATTAAGAAGTAATCCATAAATTTCCTTTGCAAAAAAAAAAAAAAAACGGATTTTTCCGCTTTTCCTCACACCATTATAGCGGCGGAAAACGGCTTTGTCAACATTTGCAAAACCCTTGCGAAAAAATTTTCGCAAGGGCTTTTTCCGAAATTTCCGGGTTATTGTTTTTCACATAAAATCAGGCGGTAATCCCACGGATTTATCTTTTTCACAATGATTTCTGCGCCATGTTTGCCAAAGGAAAATTCCGCGGGAGAAAGCGAACCGTCCGACTCGATCATCTTAAGCGAGGCGTATTTCTTCCCCGTTTCCACGATGAACTTTTCCGCAACGTCTATCCCGCAGTTCACCACGCCGATCACGGCGCAGTCCGCGCTTTCCCGCACGGCGACGTGCACCCTGCCGTCCCCGCGCACTTTCGCAGGCAGGCCGCGGCATAAAAAGTCAAACACATTCATCAGCTGGCACTGCTTTTCGCGGCACTTGAAATATTCGGGGAAGAAATATCCCGTTACGCACACCCTGCCGCCGAGCTCGTTTTCGTAAACGGCGGCGGAAACGCCCCTGCTTTCGCCGAGCACCGTTTCCAGTTCGCACAGCGCTTCCGCGCCCTCTGCGAGCCGATAGGTATATGCCTTGTTCTCCTCCGACCAGAAACTCATAAAAATATCCCGCACATAGCCGCCGCTGCCGCCGTTGAAGGGATGATCGGTGTGTTTTTCGCGCATACCGTTCGTATAGCCGTTTTCCGCGGAAACGCCGCAATATCTGCCGAATCCCCTGCGGTCGATTTCCCGGAAAGCCTCGCCGTCCAGCAATAATCCTTTTTTGAAGAGGGCGAGGAGCTGTTCGTCGCCGAGAGCCGCAACCTCTTCTCTGCCGCACAGCACGGCCGCGCCGCACGTTTCGAAAGAAGAGGCGAGCGGAATGCCGAGTTCCCCGAAACAAAGGCAGGCGTGCTGATTGCCGAAAATCCCGCCGTTCACGCCGTGTTCCGCATATTTTACGAGCGTTTTCCACTGCCCGGCACAGGCGCGCAGCGTGCGCATCAGGCGCGGATAATGATATTTAAACATCGCGTTGTACAGCACGCCGTTGCACCCGTACAGGAAAGAGAGAACGCTTTCCGTTTTAATGAGCGTCTGCGATTTTGCAAACTCCTGATAGGGAAAATTTTCAAATTCGTACTGGATATCGGTTACTTCGGGCGGATAAAGGGCGATTTGCCTGCCCACGTCGAACGCCTTGCGGATCACGTCGCTCGGGCGGTCGTCGTGATAAAAACCGCCGCCGGGACGCCCCATCACCGCCTTGAATTTTTCCATCCAGATCGTTTCCTTCCATTCGGGCGAGGTCATAAATCCGAGTTTGACCGCGGGATTCACGCCGTGCACGGCGCGCTCGATCACCTCCGCGAGCGCGGTGAATTTTCCCATTCTGAACGCGTCGAAAGCGGTTTTCACCTCCTCTTCCTCCCCGATGGCTTTCACCAGGGATTCCCTGTCGAATTTTCTTCCGAACGAGGCGGAAAAATCCGCCACGCACTTCGGGCAGAAACAGGGATTCGCCACGCCGTGGCGCGGGATCCGGAAATCGTCGTCTATCCAGATAAATTCGGGATTCGCGCGGGCGAGCAGACGATAGCGCTCCGCGATATATGAAAGGTATTCTTCCGAATTGATGCACAAACACGAACGGGAAACGCGGCCGTCGTCGCCCACCATAGTCTGCATGGGCGGCACGGGCAGAATATCGAAATTTTCGTCGAGGTGCCCGATGGTCGCGAGGACGTTTATCCCCACGCTCTTCACCCCCGCGCTGCGGTAGGCGCGCATCCGCCTTTCGAGCAGATCCGCGGATTTTTTCTGCCATTCGATCGGCCAGTAGCCGTGATGGGAAAATTCCACGAAAAGCGTGATCTCGTCGATGAGGTCTATATTTTCCCCGATGAACGCGAGATTTTCTTCGAAATCCCGATCTTCCGCATAGCGAAAATATCCGAAACGGAACGCCAGTTTCATACTCTTTCTTTCTCCTCGATTTCTTTTATTTTTACGAGCTGCGCTTTATAATCGCCTTTTTCAAAAGTCGGAAGGAATCCCTTATACATCAAATACGCCCCGCTCAGCCGCTCCCCGCCGACGAGATAAAAAGAACGCTCTTTCAATCCTTTCAGGCGGACGCGCGGCACGGGCATGTTGGGGATTTCCCTCTGCTTTACGAAAAGCGCAACGCTTTCGCTCTTTTCCTTGTTTACCGCCTGCCACGAGAAAATATTCCCGTCGCTCAGACGGTAGAAATCCCCGTGCAGAACGGTTTCGCACACCGAACGATAGGTTTCGATCTGCCCCGCAATCTGCACCGCTTCCGGCTCGCGGGTGATATCGAGTTCGTAGCCGAACACGCCGAAACACGCCACGGCGAAACGGGTAAACATATCGCTGCTTCGCCCCGTCTGGTGATTGGGGCACGCCGTTACGTGCGCGGACATACAGGAAAGCGGATACGCCATGGAAGTGCCGTTTTGTATGGCGAGCCGCTCCGCCGCGTCGGTATCGTCGCTCGTCCAGACCTGCGGAAAATACGGCAGCATGCCGCAGTCGAACCTGCCGCCCCCGCCGCTGCACCCCTCGAAAAGCACGTTCGGATAGCGCTTTTTCAAAGTGTTGAGCACCTCGTAAAGCCCGAGGATATAGCGGTGCTGAAACCCGCGGTAGGGCATATCCGCAATATAGCGGTTGAAATCCCACTTGATATAGGAAATCTTCCCGTCCCGCAGGTACCGGTCGAACACGCCGAGAATGAAGGAACGCACTTCCGGCAGGTCGAGATTCAAAACGAGCTGATTGCTCCCGAGCTCGGGAGCGAGAGAAGGCGTTCTTATCGCCCATTCGGGATGTTTCCGATAAAGTTCGCTGTTTT
>CALVZR010000132.1 GCA_944372565.1 uncultured Clostridia bacterium
TTTCCGTAAACGTCCTCTCCCAAAAGATAACATCCTCCCGGATTTTCGTTCAGAACGGAAAGATCGGAAAACGAGCGGATGATCTTATCGTAAAGCGTAACGGGCACTTCGTACGAGCGGCGTTCGGTCTGCACCGTCCACGCGTCCGCGCTCTGCGCCGCGGCCGCGATCTCCCAAAGCGTTTCGTTCGAAACGCGGATTTTGCCCGCCGTTTCCTCCACGGGCACGCCGTTTACCGAAATCGCCTTTCCGAAAAGTTCGCGCACGTCGAATACGTTTTCTTCCGCGCTCTTGTCGGCGGAAAAGAAAATTTCCGCTTCTCCCTCTTTTGCGTAATACACGTCGAGCACCGTTCTGCCGTTCACGTAGAGCGGCGAGGAAAGGCGGCTCTTTTTTTCGTGCAGCGTATAGCCCTCGAACGATTTTTCCGCGGCAAACACCGTCTGCCCGATCTCTCCCGAAAGCGTTTCCGTTTGGGCGAGTTCGTATTTCCCGCCGTTTTCGAGATAGCGGCGCACGGTGTATTCCCCGCTCTGCCCGAGAAAATCTTCCGCGTACACGCCGAGCGCGGCGCGGTCTTCCTCGCCGTATTTCTCCTCTTCGAGGGCGCGTTGCGCCACATACGCCGCCGAACGGCGGTTATCCGCCTCCCGCGCGAATTTGTATTTCGTGGTTCCGCCCGCCGTGCAGGCGATGAAACCCCGCCCGTAAAATTCCCTGCCGTAGTTTTCTTCCAGCAGATCGACGATGGCGCCGTTGAAACACATCGTCTGTTCGCCGCACGCCGCCATTTCGGGCGCGGTGAGGCACATCACGCGCGCCTTGCCCTCTTCGCCCGAAACGGAATAGCCCGCGTCCTCGCCGAACACGTTTTCCGCCGTGAGCGGGCCGTAAATTCCCAGATATTCATATGGGCAGATGAGCATGCCGTATTCGATCTCCGCGCCCGAATTTTCCAGCGCCTCGTAATCGGCCTTATCCATAAGCGCGGTGAACCGCAGCCCGTTTCTCCCGTTCTCCGCAAGGCGGACGGAAGCCCCCGGCTTCATCACAAACACCGCCTCTTCAAGCGCGGAAAAACTTCCGCTTGCCCGCACGCTTACCCGCGGCAAAGCGAAACTTACCGCGGCGAGAAACGCCGCCGCAGCGCACAATATCCCCTTTGTTTTCATCTTTCGTAAAAAATTTCCCTTTCAGTAAGGGAGCCTGCACGGAACGCCGCCGTTCAGGGCTTTCATAAAGCGCTTGCCGTCCTCCTTCGTGCCTGCAACCGAGCCGTAGTGCATGGGAACGGCGAGTTTTGGCGCGATCTTCAGCGCCGCTGCCGCCGCCTCTTCGGCGTTCATGGTATATTTTCCGCCGACGGGCAGAAAGAGCACGTCGCATTTTATCGCGGCGAGGTCGTCCGTCGCGTCGCAGTCCCCCGTTACGGCGACGCGCTCTCCCCCGTATTCCGCGAGATACCCCACCCAGCCGTTGGCTTTTGGATGGAAGGGCTTGCCTTCGTTATAGGCGGGGAAGGCTTCCGCCTTCACGCCGCGCACCTCGAATTTCTCCCCCGCGCGGACGATTCTGATGTTTTCCATGCCCGCGCCGCGCAGAATTTCCGCCGCGTCCGCCGTGCAGACGAAAACCGTATTTTCATCCGCGACTTTGGCGATGTCCTCCAAAGAAAGATGGTCGTAATGCGGGTGCGTGATAAACACGATCTCCGCCTTGCGGGGAAGTTCTTTTCCGATGCCGAACGGGTCGAAAAAGATTTTGCCGTCCAGACAGATCGATGCGTGCAGATTGATTTTAAAATCCATAAAACTCTCCTCAAACGAAAAAAGCGGCGAACCGCCGCTTTTTTTACGCCTCTTCAAACTGATCTTTGCCGACGCCGCAAAGGGGGCACACCCAGTCTTCGGGAACATCGGCCCAGGCGGTTCCCGGAGCGACGCCGTTATCGGGATCGCCGAGGGCTTCGTCATACTCGTAGCCGCATACGCTGCAAACGTATTTCATCCAACCGTCCTCCTTTCAGATTTATACCGTTATCATACACCAAAAGGGAAATTTTGTCAATACCAAACGGAAAATTTTTATGCAATCAGCCGCCGTATGCGCCCACGACGGAAAAGAACGGTTCGAACGCCCCGCCCTCCAGCGATGTGCGCATGATGATCCAACCCACGACGTCCGCATTGTAAAGCCCCGTGACGCGGGCGTAAATTTCCAGCCCGTATCTGCCTTCGGAAAGGTAAAACGGCGAAACGGCGTTCGCCCCCGAAACGTCGCACGAAAGCGGTTTGATCAATGTGCCGTCCGCATTGTAGATCTGCGAAAGATAGCTTTCGTCCCTGCCGGAAAGATCGAGATATACGGTATCGCCCGTTTCGGTGTTCTCCACGCGCACGCGGAAACCGTCCGCATACGCCGCGGTGTAGGGCACGGCGAATTTCTGCGAGGAAAAGAGTTCCTTTCCCTGCGCGTCGTAGGCGAAATAAAAGCCGAACCCGCCGCTGCCTCCGCTGTCTGCGCCGTAAAAGATCTGATCGCTTTCCCCGTTGAAGGAAACGATCTGCAAAAACGGGTCGTAGCCGCCGTCCTCGGCGGGGCGGATTTCCGTCTTTTCCCCCGCGCCCGCAACGCGGATGCGGATATCCTGAAAATAGATTTCGCCGTTTCTCACCGCGCTCAGTTCGGCAACGCCGCGCTCGGGCGGGAAAAATTCACCCGTTTCCCTTTGCAGCACGACGCGCTCCGAAGCGGCGTGCGCCGCCGGGCCGAACGCGCCCGAAACCAAAACAAAAAACATACTCAAAATACAAAAAATTGCTTTTTTCATATTTTCAGTATGTTCCGTTTTCTTTTTTTTACTCCGAAAGACCGAGTCTGGAAAGCCTGCCGAGGATGCCGTTCATGCTCCGCCCGTGCCGCGCCGCCATCTCTTCGAGCGGCAGCCCCTCCGCATATTCCGCCGCGAGCTGCACTTCTTCTTTCTCCGTCCAGCGCTTTTTCCCGTTGGAATCGTCCTCCGAAAGCAGCCCCAGTTTCAACAGGCGGGAAACGATGCCGCTCGCCGTGCGCGCGTGCAGGGCGCTCAGTTCCGCAACGGGAACGCCGCGCTTATATTCCGCCGCGAGCCGCGCCTCCTCTTCTTCCGTCCAGCGGGTGTTGCCGTTTTCGGGCTTTAACGCCAGCTCTTCCTCCCGCCGCAGGATCTCGGCGTATTCTTCCAAAAAACCCGCCGCCGCGAGCAGGTCTTCCTTCGCCGCGCCGCCCTTACGGGCGAGCGCCGCCAACGTGCGGCTCGATTCCGCCACCGACTGCGCGTTGCTCATACTCTTTTCCCCTTTTCATTAAACGCCGTAAAAGCGTATTTTATGCGTTTTGGAATAGCTCTTCCCGCTTTCCAGGCGAACGATGCCCGCCTTTTTGGTCAGATCGCCGTCCGTTCGGGCATAATCGGGCAGGCCGTACCACGGCTCGATGCAAAGATAGGGCGCGCCGGGTTTGGTCCAGAGCAGCAGGCTTTCGCAGGGCTCGAACCGCACGGAAACCACGGGCGTTCCGCGGCGCTTTAAGGTAACTTCCTGCGAGGAAAGCCCGTCGAAAATCACGCTGTCCTCGTCGAACAGCTCGTTTGCCATACGCAGTTCCTTCACGTCTTTGCGGAAGAGTTTTTTCTCGCCGTTCAGAAAGCCGAGCACGGGCTGCACTTTCACGTAAAGGTCTTCCTGTTTTTCAAATTCCAAAGACCAGTCGCCGAAATCGCCCTCCGTTTTGTAGGCTTCGTGCGAACCGAAACTGAAATAAATATCTTTATCATCGGTGTTGTCCACGCGGTATTCCACGGCGAGGACGTCCCCTTCCAGCGCGTAGGAAACGGTAAAGCGGAAACGGAACGGATAGCGCGCGAGCGTTTTTTCGTTTTCCGTGAGGGTGAAGGAAACCTTCTCCTTTCCCTCGGCGGAAGAGGAAAAATCGCTCGAAGAGCCGAACCCGTGATTTTCCAGAGTATAGGTTTTGCCGCCGTAGCGATATTTTTTATCGATCAGCCGCCCGCAGATGGGAAAGAGCACGGGGCACTGTTTCGCCCAGATCTTCTCGTCCCCCTGCCAGAGGTATTCGTAGCCGTTTTTGTTTTTCACGCTGGTAAGTTCCGCGCCGTGTTCCTTGATTTCCACGCGCAGAAATTCGTTTTCGATAACCCGATTCATTGCATTCTCCGTTTTTTTGATTCAATTATAAACGATTCCCGCCGCGCTGTCAAATTTCCTGCCGTTTTTTTCGGCGGACGGCATAAAAAAAGCGGAGAATTTTGTCGTTCTCCGCCCTTTTTCATTCGGTCTTTGCCTTTTTGAAGAAATATTCCCTTTTCTTCACGCACGCAACGAGGATCTTCACCCCGAACGCAAGCATCGCGTAGCCCGCCGCGCCGCACACGCCCGCGAGAACGATCACCGCCGTTTCGCGGCGGATTTCCCTGCCGAGTTCGAGCACGACGTTGAACGTGCCGAACAGCGCGAAATAAACGCCGAGCACGAAGAGCGCGAGCATCAGCACGAACAGGAAATTGATCTGCCGCCGCGCGGGCACTTCGCGGATGATTTTCACTTCCACAACCTTTTCGCCGTTCTCGTTCACGCCGTCTTTTAAAAGGTAATCGCAGTTGACGTTGAGAATTTCCGAAAGCCGCACCAGATGATCCGTTTCGGGATAGGCGAGGCCGCTCTCCCAGCGGGAAACCGCCTGACGGCTGACCTGCAACAGGTCTGCAAGCTGTTCCTGCGTGAGATTCTGCGCCCGCCGCGCCCCGGCGATCTTTTCGCCGATCTTCATAAAAACACCTCCTTTTCGGTTTGTCGCCACCAGTATAACGCCTTGCGGAAAAAAACGCAACCGCCCTGCGTTTTCTATTTGTAACTTTTCGGTTGCATCCGCAAAAAGAAAGGATATTTTTCCGTTTTTCCGCTCACTTGAAAAAGCGGAGCAGTTCTTCCATTTCAGTCTCCTTTTGTACCCATTTTGGGTATATTTGTCATATTATGCTATACATTTTGGGTAGAATGGTATAATAAATACAAATGAGCACGATAGAATTTAAAGACAGATTAAGAATTATCCGCAAAGAGCGGGGTCTGACGCAAAGAGAGGTATCCCAGATGTTGAAAATATCCGTGAACGGATATGCAAGCTGGGAGCAGGGACGCACGGAACCCGATATCAAGTCCATCAAAAAGCTGTGTAAAATTTTCAATGTAACCACCGATTATCTGCTTTGCACGGCGGAGGACCAACCGACGAAATGACAGGCAGGTTTCCCCTGCCTGTTTTATATTACAAAAAAAAACACAAGCGGCGAAAGGCATAAGCCTTCCGCCGCTTGCGGTTGGAGATATATAAAGTGGAGATTTATGGGCTTTTTTATCCGCGGGTTTTCCCGCTTTACGATTGCAGTATAATCCGCGAAAATTAAATGAATATTGAAAACCGCGCATTTTCGGAAAAAATTTTTTTCCTGACCGATTCTTTTTTCAGAACTTGCGTAAACCAATGGCGGCAAAAGGAATTTTCCTTCTGCCGCCATTGGTTGGAGATATATATTTCAGTGGAGATCTGTGAGCTGATTTGCCGCGGTTTTACCGCTTTGACACCTGTATTGTACCTTCCGAAAATTAAATGAACGTTTAAAAAATTGATTCTTAGAAAAAATTTTTTTGCCGAAAAATCCGCCCCTTCGTCCGCTTGCCGGCGCAGCGTTTTCAAAAGCGGCATAAAAAAACTTTTTTCATTTCGGTTGCATTATTTTCCGAAACGCCGTATAATGGTTTTATGGGAAAGCTATGCTTTAATTAAAAACAGAGGAATAAAGATGTCGCAGGATTCTTTTCGGTTCGTAAAATTCAAAAACGGCGTTTATACGTTGAATACAAGCAACAGGTTTTCCTTCCATCTTTGGAGAAAACCGACCACCACGCTGCACGAACACGAGAATTATATCGAAATTTTTATCGTACAGAAGGGAAAAATCGTCAATAAAATGAACGACGGGGCGCAATATCTCGACCCCGGCGACGCGGGCGTGATCCTGCCCGGAACGCCGCACATCCACTATACTGCGAATGCGCGGGAAACTTCGGAAATCATCAACATCACCTGCGAAATGGAAACCGCGAAAAAATTACTGGGCGATATCGGCGCGAAACGCTTTTCCGACCTGCAATCGGGCATTTTTTCGCTGACGGGCTCGCAGTTCAAAACGGCAAAGCGATTCACGGACGATCTGCTGAAAAATCCGGAAAACGAAGATTTCATCATCCCCTCCTTTTTCCTCTACGTAACGGGGGCTTATCTTTCGCGGGAAACGGAGAAAAACAAACTGCCCGAACTGCTGGATTCCTTCGTGGAACAGCTGAAAAACATCGATTACAAAACGACGAAAGTGCGCGATCTCTATCGGCTTTCGGGCTACAGCCAAAGCTCGCTTTCCGTGAAATTCAAGCAGCATTTCGGCGTTTCCATCGTGCAGTATCTTAACGGCGAAAAGATGAAATACGCCTGTAATCTGCTGCGGAAAACGGATATGTCCATCCTCGATATTTCCAACGAACTCGGCTTCGATAACCTTTCGCATTTTTATCATCTGTTCAAAAAGACATACGGCGTCACCCCCATGCAATTCAAAACGCAGGAAGAAGGCGCAAAACAGATTTTCTGAATTTTTTACAGGTAAACTTCAAACCCCGCGAAACCGAACGCGGGAATATCGCTCAAAAGCACCTCGTCTTCCCGCAGCGTGCCGCTGCAGTTGATAAACTCTATCTTCGTATATTTTCCCGCCAGCCGTATTTTCAGCTAAAAAACGACGTCCTCGAAAAAATTCCACAGCCCCACGCTCAAAGAAGATTTTCCCTTTTTGCACAGCGTGTATAAAGCGGGATTGCCGTAACAATACGCCGGCAGTTTTTTGCCGCTCAGCCAAACGACGTTTTCGGCAAACTGCCTGCTCCTCGCATAGTGTTTCAGGACGCATTTTTCCGTGCGGGAATCGACGTTCAAAACCAAAAATTTCTGCCCCTTTTCGTTTTCGTACCGATAGGACACCGCCACGGTGCCCTTTTTCGTTTCCGTGGTGCTCAGGATCTTCGCGTTTTCGTTCAGATCGAGTTCCCACACCGCGGTGCCGCCCATCGAACAGATATGGTTGCCGTCCTGCAAAAAGCATTCCGTCGGCCCCGCCGCGAGTTTCTCCCCGACCCGCCGTATGCCGACGTCCACGCCCGCATCGTATAAGATCTCCGCGGCGCCGATATCGAGGATCAACCCGTTTTTATAATCTTCCTCTTTCAGATGCCGCGCGTTTTCATCGAACGCTACGCCCGCAACGCCCTCCCCTTCGTAAACCGTGGGGATGGAATTATAGGAAAACGTTCTCGCCGCGCGCGAAAAGAAAAAGTCCAAAAAGTGGGTAGTTTCATGCACCCTGCCGCACGGGCTCGCCGCCGCGACCTTGTTCATCGCCTCGTAAATCCGCACGCCGCACGCCTCTTTGCCCGAAAAATGCCTGTCGATCTCCCCGTATAACGCCGCGTTTTTCAGATGAAATTTCACGTACCCCGTTTCGTAATCGGCATTGGAATAATAATCGATGGCGTATTTCAGGATGCCGTCCGTACAGCCCGCCGCGCGCAAAGCCGTGTCGAACCCTTCGAGATAGCTCGCCGGGCACACGCTCCTCGGGCGGGGATAACAATCCCCCTCCGCCATCAGTTCGATTTCCCGCGTTCTGATCCACGCGCTTTCCATACGGGTAAATTCGATTACGTCCTGTAAATACGAGCCGAAGGTGTGCGCCGCGATCCACGGATAGTGCGCCGCCCAATACGGCGCGCCGATCAGCCGCGCGAACGGCTTTGTATTTCCCGCGAAGATCTTCGCCATTTTCGCGGGGTTCGTGCCGTCTATATCGAAAGACGCCAGCCCCGCGCACGCGCCGAGGCGGATATGCGGGTCGATCTCGTCCACCGCCCGCCGCGCCGCCGCGGCAAACCGTTCCAAAGAGCTGCCGTTCGCCTGCAAAAACGCGCTGCGGTATTTGTTTTCGGGCTCTTTCAGGATATGTCCGGCAAGCTCTTCCCTCGAAAGATTTTCGCCCAGGATTTTGTTGATCTCGCGCACGTGCAGATCGCACAGGCAGTCCATCGAACCGCTGTGATAAAAACTCAAATCGTCGTCGAACATGATGATGTCCACGCCCGTTTTCGCCACGTTTTTGAGATATTCGCCGACGTATTTTAAAAAGTCCTCGTCGAGAGGGCAGGCAAATTCGGGCGTTTTTGTGCCGCATACGCCCTGAAGGCAGTGAAATTTCGTTTTCCCTTTGAACATCAGCCCCCAGAACCACGCGCCGACTTCAAATCCGCGTTCCTTGAAATAACGGCAGTTTTCCCGCAAGCCGGAAAACATCTCTTCTTGCTTTGTTTCGTCCGTATAATAGCCGTCTGCGAATGCGAGAAAAATCCTTTCCGCCCCCATTTTGCGCACTTCTTCCAGAATTTTTTCCCTTTCGTTTCCCGAAAGGATACCGTAATAAAGCGGCACCGAAACCTTATACATCCTCTTCCCTCCCCGTTTTTCCCGGATATGATGCCATTATATCACCCGCATTTTGCGAAGTCTTGTTTTTTTTATCGAAAGCAGTCCCGCATCCGAAAATAAAAAATGTCCGTTTTCGGACGGAAAAATCGTTTTATCGGATAAAAAAAACAAGACAGGGCATTTCTATCGGGTGTACAATGGAAAAAAGCCGATTTCAGCGAGGTGAATCTATGCGCCGTTTTGTTTCCGAACGGGAACTTTTCCGATGCCGCCCGTGCCCTTTTCTTTTTCTCAACACCGCGAAAGAAGAGGACCTTTCTTTTGATAACATCAAAAAATGTCTGGAAGATCTGCGGGAATGCGGCTTCGGCGGGTTTATCCTTTTCAACAAGCCGCCCACGGGGTTCGGCAGGGAAGATTACCTTTCGGAAAAATGGTTCGCCGCCGTGGAAAATTTTGCGGTTGCGGCGAAAGCGCTTTCCCTGCAGATGTGGATCAACGACGGCTACGATTATCCCCCCGGCGACGTTGCGGGCAGGATAAAATCGCTCCGCCCCGACCTCGTGCAGAAACACATCGCGCTTGAAAACGGAAAACTTTGCGTGCGGGAGGCGGACTGGGGTTTTCCCGCGTTTGAAAATCCCGAATCGGGCAGACTGTTCGTAAAACTCGTTTACGAAGAATACGCAAAGCGCGTGGGGAAATATTTCGGCGATCCCATCGTCGGATTTTTTTCCGATGCCGATAACCGCCGCGTGCCGCCCGCCGCCATGTTCGACGAACGCCATCCCGCCCGCGATTATTTCCCTTGGGCGGATGACTTTGAAACGACCTTCCGCGCCGTTTACGGCTACGATATTCTCCCTTATATGCGGGATATTCTGCAAAGAAAAAACATCCCGCAAGCCGCCCATTACTGGGAACACGCGGGGCGTTTATATCGTTCCTGGTTTGAAAACAACCGCAGCCGCCTGCACGAATACGGGCTGCTCTATACGGGGCACACGAGCGACTCCTCCCCCTTTTTGTACCGCGACGCCCCGCGCTGTTCCTGCTTTACGGAAGGGCGGTTTTCCGATCTCCAAAGCGTTTTCGATTACCCCGGAACGGACCAGGAACTTCTGGCGCTGGACGGCGGCAAACATATGCGCGCGGCGACCTGGTATTCCCCCAACGCGGTGTACGGAGAACCGCTGCGGGAAAAAATGAAGGATTTTTACGACGTCACGCACGACACGCGGGCAAAGCAAGCCGCTTCCACCGCCTTTTTATACGGAAAAAAACGCGTGATGTGCGAAATGTTTGCCGCGTGCAATTACGGGGTTTCCCCCGCCGAGCTCAAACAGATCGCGGCGTTTCAGATCATGCAGGGCGTGACGTTCGTCGTTCCGCACGCCGTGCATTATCGGTTTTTCGGGCCGACGAAATATTTTGCGCCCCCCGAATTTTCCGCGCGCGGTATGCTCGGCTTTTCGGTGAAAGAACTCAACGACGAGATCGCCGAACTTTGCTGTATGATGGAAAAGGGGCAATCGGTCTGCCCCGTTGCCCTGCTCGACCCTACGGAAGCCGTATGGCGGAACGAATTCGATTCCGAAAAATATTTTTGCGCCTTCGCCGATCTTAACCGCCAGCCTTTCGGCTTTGCCGTATGCGACGCGGAAAAGATCCTGAAAACGAAAAACGCTTACGGCTTCCGCGCCGCCGTGCTCGCGGGTTTTTCCCTGCAAAAAGAGAAAATCGCCGCATTGCAGGCGCTCGGCGTCGAAATCTTAAGCGAAAGCGAGCTTTCCCGCTTATCCGGCCTCATCCCCTGTAACGTGCGTTACGAAGGCGGGGGAACGCCGCATTTTGCGAGGAAAAACATAGACGGAGAGGAATTCGTGTTCGCGGCGAACATCGAAAACCCGGAGCCCGTACGCGGCGTTTTATCGGCTTACGGCAGAAAAAAAGACATCCTCCTCTATCCCGGGGACGTCCTCTGGCTCTCCGCCTCATGCGACAATATCGTTTCTCATAAAAACGGCGCGTATATCGGAGATCTTCCGAAGGAAACCGACGTGCGCTTTTTCTCTTCCAATCTTCTGCCTCTGGAAAGATTTGAAAACGAGCGGGGAAACGCCGTTTTAAAAACGGAAGACGAAACCGATCTCTTTTTCCGTTTTTTCGCCGACAAAGCGCCGGACGGGGTGCGCCTGCATCTTCCCGAAAGCTGTTCGGATAAAATCTTTTCCGTGCTGTTCGACGGAATCGCCCCGCCTTTTTCCAAAGAAAAAATTTTCGACGAGGATTACCTTTCGTTCTCGCTCCCGCCCATGGCAGCGGGAGAGCATCTCCTGCACATCCGCAAAAACGCGCCTTTGGAATTTTACGAACGCATCTTCCTTTCGGGCGAATTCGACGTGAACGTCGAAACGGACAAAACGGAATATAAACAGGCGTTTTCCACCTATAATCTCAATTTATTCGTTCCGAAACAGGCGCGGTTTTTCCTCTCCGCAAGAAGGCGGCGGCTGAGAACCGATCGTTCCTGGGCGCTCCAGGGGCAGCCTTTTTATTCGGGGGTTGCGGAATACTCATTTTCGTTCGATTTTCCCGCCGACGGCAATTATTCCCTCGTTCTGCCGAAGGTGCGCGACGTGCTCCGTTTGTCCGTGAACGGAAAACCGATCGGCAAGCGGATCAAACCGCCTTACAGATTTGAATTTTCCGTCGGAAAAGGCAGGGCGGAAATCAGGCTGGAAGCGGCAAATTCCCTCGCCAACGCCATGGAATGCTATTTGGAAGAGAGCGGCATTCTCTCCGGCGGATACTTTGAAAAAAACGATCTGCAGCCCTGAACAGAAAACCGCCCGCAAAAATCCGAATGATTTTTGCGGGCGGAACTGCCTGTAAATATTTTATTTTCACGAAATCATAACGCCGCAAAACCGTTTTCGCCGCGGATCAGCAACACGACGGTGTTTTCGAATTTTCTTTCTCCCTGAACCCCTTTCAGGATAAATTTCATCTGTTTCCCGACGGGTACGGGAAACGAGATGTCCGCCGCCTTTTCGGTTTTTCCGTCGCCCGCGATGATCGAGCCTCGCAGGCTTTTTTTTGCAACGTCCCCCGCAAATTCGACTTCCCAGCGGATTTCCGAACGGGGATGGTCGCTCGTGACATAAAGTTCCGCGAAAAAACTTTCCCCCGCTTCCCAGACCAGTTTCTCGTATTTCAGACTGACGTTGAGCGGCGAAAAAGCCTTGCCCACGCTGTCGTATGCCGGCTTTTTATAGCCGTAATAATCGATCAGGCTGGTACAGGAAAAATTCGGGAAAGGTTCGTTTGCCTGCCAGATGATGCTTCCGCCGCTCTGAAAGGCCCGTCTGCGGTTCGCCTCGATCGCATACCGCAGCCCTTCCGCCTGCAAAAACTGCGATTGACGGATCTTTTCAAAAATATCTTTCGGCTCTCCGAAAATCTTCGTATCCCGCTCGGTCGTATCCCACCAATCGCCGTGATGCCGATAGATAAGACTTTCATCGACGGTTTGGAGCGTGATGTTTTCTTCCGAGATGAAGCGGCGCAGCGATTCGTAACAGGTCATTCCGGCAACGCCGAATTCGCTGTGCAGATAACTGTCCATACGGTTGTAAAAATCGTAGTGATCCCGTTCCCCCACATATTGCCACGGACCGTGCACATCGTGATTTTTCCCCGGCGTATCGGGATTTGCCATTTCCTGCGGGCCGCTCGCGCTGGTGGGGAACATCGGCACGTGCGGGCAGTTTTTCTGAACGATCTTCAAAAGCCCTGCGAGGTTTTCGTCTTCAAACGTGCTCGGCCGACCTTCGCCGTCGCAAAGTTCGTTTCCGCCGCTCCAAGCGCACAAAGAAACGTGGTTGCGTTTTTCGCGGGTCGCAGATTCCGCCGTTTCAAAGAGTTTTTCCAAAAACTCCGGGCGTTTGGAAGGCACGTTATTGAGCCCGCTCGAAGACTGGATGAACTCCTGCCAGACCATAAAACCGTATCGGTCGCACAGTTCGTAAAACCATTCCGTTTCGATCAGTCCGCCGCCCCATACCCGGATGAGGTTGACGTTCATATCGCGCAGCGCGCAAAGAAGTTCCTCGTACTGCTCCTTCGTAACGTCGCCGTAACAGTGGCTGAGCGGCGTCATATTTACGCCTTTGATGTATATCCGCTTTCCGTTCACCGCAAAAACGTAGGGCAAACTGTCCTCCGTTGCGCCGTCGTTTTTTTGCAACTCAATGGTTTTGAAACCGACAAGCGCCGTTTTTTCCGTTTGCCCCCCGCCTTCCCCCGTAATCATGCGAAGTTCATAAAGCGGCTGTTTTCCCGAACCGTTCGGGTACCATAATTCCGCATGCCCGACAAAAACGGGGATACGAAGTTTCCGCCCCGTGATCTCGCAGGATTTTTCAAATACGGTCTTTCCTTCCCTTGAAAGGACGACCCGCAGCGGACATTTTCGGACGGATTCGGCTAATTTCAGGGAAAGTTCCGCCTCCCCGCCCCCTTTCGGGCAAAAATAAAATTCCTCTACTTCGTGCGGCGGACGTTCCCGCAGTCGGCAGGGCTGCCATATCCCGATATTGACCAGGCGGGTGCAAAAATCCCATTTATATCCGAAACGCGCTTTCTGGGTAAACGTTTCCTCCGTCCGCCCGATCTGCGCCATTTCCTGCGGTACGTTTTCAAACAGAACGCCGATCGAATTTTTTCCCATGCGGATTTCATTTGTCACATCGAACCGATATTTTATGTACATGTTTTCGCAGATGCCCAGCGGTTTCCCGTTCAGAAACACTCTGCATCGATAATCCAGCCCGTCAAATTCCAGAATCAACGGATACTGCGGGCGTTCCCGAATTTCCACTTCGGTCGTGAAAAACCACCAACGGTTTTCCACCCATTCGCAGTCGTTGCTGTTGCATTCAAAATACGGGTCTTTCAAATAGCCGTTCTGCACCAGCGCCGTATGCACGCCGCACGGAACGCGCACGTCCATCGGCTGTAAAAGGCCGCGGAGTTCGTTTCCCAGTTCCACTCCCTTTCCGAGAAGGGGGACATAGGGATAATAGCCGTTTAATTTCCAGTTTACCAGTTCGATCGTTTTCATCCGGCATTCCTTTCCCGTTAAATTTGTTTTAAACAAAAAACGAACACAAAACACAAGTCGGGCCGGCGTTCTTCCCCGCCCTTGTTTTTTGTATTCCTTTACGGTTATTATAACATAAAAAAATATGGATTGCAATCGATTTGTTTCATCGTTTTCCGGCATTCTTTTGTTTTTGCAAAACCGCTGCGCGGCCGTCGCGGAAGTTTCGTTACGCAAAAAGAGCGGGAAAAACGCCCCGCTCTTTTTGTATCTGTTTTTTATCTATACGGTATCCGTTCTTTGTGATGAACCATGTTTTTATTTTCCGTTCCCGCATGTTTTTTTGCCGCTTCGGCGATGCAGCGCAGCGCGTTGAGACTGCGCGGATAGCCGATATACGGCAGGCACTGCGAAACGACGTTGATCAGAAATTTCCTGTCGTTGCCTATGCCCATATTCGCCGCCGCGTGCGAAATAAGCTGCGGTTCGCACCCGCCCTGCGCCGCGAGGAAGCAGAACGTAATCATTTCGCGCTGTGCGTAATCCAGCCCGCCGCGGGTATAATAATCGCCGAAACAGTTATCCACCAGCCATTTGTTGATTTCCCCGTTGGCGTCCTTTGCCGTTTTCGCAAAACCGCGCATCCCCTCTCCGAAAATTTCGATCTGCGTTCTTTCCCCTTCCGCGAGGCGGCTTTCCGCGTCCGTTTTCGTCTGCCCTTCGAGGGGCAGTTTTATGCCGCGGGAAAGAAAGATCTCGTTCGTCGCGTTCAGAAAGGGCAGCACTCTGCCCATGCCGAGATAGGCAACCGCCTGATAAACGATTTCCTTGATCTCTATCGGCGTAACGCCGAAATTGAGCGCCGCGGGCAGCATCGCGCGGTATTCGTCGATCCCCCGGCAGCCGAGGAGCGCCGCCAATATGGCGGTGAAACGCGTTTTTTCGTCCAGCGCGGAGGCGGCGATCACCTCGTCGAACGCGAAATTATCGAAAATTTCGATGAACTCAGGATCGGTTTCCGCAAGGGAGGAGCGCTCCCCCGCAAACATCTTTTCGCAATATTTTTTTGCAAATCCGGAAATTGCCATTTTCATTGTCTCCTTTTTCAAAATCATTCGTTAAGCCGCCGCTTGCAGGAGCAGGCGGATTCCGCCGAGCAACGCGAGATGGGCGGGATAAAAGACATAAAAGAAATATTTCATTCTGCATCTGCCCCGCTGCCCGCCGTAGAGCATCACCGGAACGAGCGCAAGCAGCCCGAAAACCTGCACGGGGCCGAGCGATACCGCCAGCCACACCAGCCCCAGCCCGAAGAGGACGAACACCGCCGCGGGCGTGTACAGCGCGGCGAGCGCGCCCTTCGCCTCGTAGGAGCGGAAATCGAGAAGGCGCACGGTAACGGGAAGGCACACGCCCGCGATGCCGTAATCTACGGAGATCGGCGAAAAACAGCACAGCCACACCGAAAGGGCGAGCGCCGCGGCGAAGAAAAGCGCGTTCAACGCGATCTTCGCGGCGGAACGCGCGAAAGCGGCGCGCTTGATTCCGTCTGTTGCATAGATGAGCAGGCACGAAAGGGAAAAGGTGATGAGGATATTCCCCTGCGCCTCGCCCCAGGCGAAGGACATCGCAACGCTCGTAATTATCCCCGTAAAAAACACGAGCAGAAAGTGCGCGGCTTTGTTATGCGTGTAAAAACACCCTTCCGCGAACGTGAACGCGAAGAGCGGCATCGCCAGCCTGCCGAGCACGCGCAATATAATCACTTCGGGGAACAAAATCAGGCCTACGTGGTCGATAAACATCGACGCGCACGCGATGATTTTCAGCCGGTTGCCGCTCAAACACCCGAAATAAATGTTCTGCCCGCCGTTCACTTGCGCCGCCCCGCAACCGTGCTCACAGCGCGCCCACCACGGCGTGCGGACGGTAAAGTTCATCGATATAGGCAACGTCTTCCGCCGTCAGTTTCACGTCCAAAGCGCCCACGGCGTCGTCGAGATATTTCGCCTTTGTCGCCCCCACGACGGGGGACGCCACGCCCTTTGCAAAATGCCAGGCAAAGGCGATGCGCGTCATCGAGGTGCCGTACCGGTCCGCAAGGTCCGCGATGCGGGCGGCGATGGCTTTATCCGCGTCTTCCGTGCCGTCGTATTTCCCCGCCGCCACCTTGTCCGTGCGGCTGCGCGCGGTATCCGCCGACCACTCTCTGCGCGCCACCCTGCCCGCCGCGAGGGGGCTGTACGGCGTGAGCGCCACGTTGAACTGTCTGCAAACGGGAATGAGCTCGCGCTCGTCTTCCCGATAGAGCGGATTATAGTGATTCTGCATGGAAACGAAGGGCGTGAAACCGTTTTCCTTTGCGGCGAGCTGCATATTGTAAAACTGATAGCCGTACATGGCGGAAGCGCCGAGCGCGCGCACCTTTCCCTCTTTCACCAAGCGGTGCAGGGCTTCCATGGTTTCCTCTATCGGCGTTCCGTAATCGAAACGGTGGATGATGTATAAATCGAGATAGTCCGTGCCCAGCCGTTTGAGCGTGCCCTCGATTTCGCGGGCGATCGCCGCTTTGGAAAGACGCCCTTCGTTGAAATAGACCTTCGAGGCGAGCACCACCCGATCGCGCGGCACGTTGTTGCGTATCGCCCTGCCGAGGTATTCTTCGCTCGTGCCGGCGGAATAGGTGTTCGCCGTGTCGAAAAAGTTGATGCCCAGATCGAGCGCGTGCACAATGATCTTCTCGCTCTCTTCGGGATCGAGCGTCCAGGCGTGCATTTTGCTCGCGGGATCGCCGAAACTCATACACCCCAGGCAGAAACGGGATACTTCGATTCCGCTGTTTCCGAGTTTAACGTATTCCATAAATTTTGGTTTCCTCCTTTTAACGGTATTATACCACTTCCCCGCCGCTTTTGTAAAATGCTTGTTTTTTATCGTAAAAAATGCCTTTGAGTTATATCCCGCGGCGCCAAAACACAAAAACGCGGCAAAAACAAAATCTGTTTCTGCCGCGTACGGTAATGCAGAATTTCAATATTGTATTATGGCGATGCTGTGCGGCGGAATATTGATTTCGCACGTTTTTTCATCTGTTCGCACGGGCAATTCCTTCACCTCGAAACACGAATGCGGCAGAAGCGATTTTCCTTCGTAAAGCGTCGCTTTCACTTCGCTTTTTTTCGGACTGAACGTTACGTTTTTGCTTTCGTCGTATGAGGAGTTGACGACCGTTATCGTAACCACCCCCTCTTTTTCGGTTGCAACGGCAAAGTTGCCGGCAAAACGGAGAATCCCGTTCATGTGTTTTTTCATGAGCGCCAACGCCTGACCTGCCGCCGTAAGATAAACGCGCGGCGGCGTTACGGCGATCGCGCCTTCGTTTACGGCTTCGAACTGACAGGCGATCCCGACCCCGCTTGTCTGCGCTTCGCCGATGATCATGTGCATCATCAACGCCGTCCAGATGCCGTCCGCAACGCAGGACGGACGATACCACCCGTACCACACGTTCCATTCGTCCAAAGAGATCGAAAGCGCGTTTCCGAGTTGTTTCCGGAGCAGACGGATGTTTGAGCGCGCCCACTCCACGGATTCGATGCAGGTTTCGTATTCTTCTTTCAGAGTCGATAAATCGTCGTACTTCGGCGAAGGGCTGTAATGATGCAAGGAAACGAAATGCGCGATTTCCGACAGCGGTTTTGCCGAATATTCCGCCCATTCTTTACTCGGATACGGTCCGGAAGAACAGAACGTAAGATTCGGACAGACTGCAAGCATTTTTTCTCCGTTTTCTCTCGCCAGGTGAGAATAGCCGTTTGCGCTGTTATCCCCTTCCATATGCCCGTATCCGAACTCGTTTCCGAGCGACCAGAGCATTACATTATATGGTTCCGGATGTCCTCTTTCCGCCCGCAGCCGCCCGTATTCGGTGGAAAGATCGCCATTGCAATATTCCACCCACGCCGCGTTTTCTTCGGGCGTATTCCACGCGAGATTTACCGTGATGTACGGCTCCGCGTCGATTTCCCGGCAAAGCGCGATAAAATCGTCCGTATTGATTTCGTGAAAATCGTATCCGAGCGTATGCGGCTGCGTTTCGAGCGCCATACAAGATTCAAAAGGCGCGCGTTCATCGACGGGGAGAAGCCCGTCGAACCAACAGTATTCCCCCGCAAAATTTCCGCCCGGCCACCGCAGAACACGGATCCCGATTTCCTTCATCGCGTCGATCACGTCGCGGCGCATCCCCCGGAAGTTATCTTTGTTCATCAGCGAAACGCAGCCGATATGGATACATCCTCTTTTTGCGAATGTGATTCTCAAATCGGCGTCCGCATCGCCGCAATCGGTCGAAAGGAAAGCAACGTATCTTTTCCATTGATCGCTTTTTTGCA
Organism: uncultured Clostridia bacterium; assembly: GCA_944372565.1. GTDB lineage: Bacteria > Bacillota > Clostridia > Christensenellales > Borkfalkiaceae > UMGS775. The sequence goes on from CALVZR010000132.1 coordinate 18,085, forward strand.
GGTGTAAAACCGCTTTCGCATACGTTCTTTTCCCCCATCTGCCCGTAAGGCTTACGGCAAGATCTGTTTCTTCCGTACTTTTCAGCACAATGGCGAATTCGTAAACCGTATCCGGAGAAAGGTAAAGTTCGTGCTGTCCGATTCCGCATTCTTCATCGAATAAAAAATTTGAAACCGTCTGCGCGTTGCATTCCAGTTTTCTGTGCATATGATAATGTTTTTCGTCATGGCGCGTATAGGGTTCCCCGAAAGAAAAAAATGTTTTTTCTCCGATTGCGTACCACCCTTCCGCAACGCCCTCCATAGCAGAAGGTTTCCCTACAAATTTACGGTTTTTCAGCATCTGGGCGGAAATGCCGCCGCAAACGCTTGAACGCGTATGTTCGAGATTGTTGCCGAAAAGATAAGGGGAAACGATCCCTCCGTCTTCTTTTTGGGAAATTTCTATGTTGCCGCATTCCGCGCAATCGGAAACAGGGCCCGCGCCGCCGTTCAGCGCATTGCTGCTTAAAGCCACATCTGCGGCTTTGCCGTCCAGAAGCTGCGCTATACTGATTTTCAGTTCCACGGCGATACGGTTCATCAAAGAGGCGTCGGGGCAACTCAGCCCGCGTTCCCATTGCGATACGGCTTTGCCGGAAATGTTCAGAATATTGCCGAGTTCGTCCTGTGTGTATCCGAGTTTCTTTCTCTGCAGCGCGATCAATTCCCCGATTTTTTTCATGTCCATAAAATTTTCCTCCTTGCGTCGTTTGACGACATCATTTTAATCTTTGCCGTTATCCTTGTCAACCGACTGTTGGTTTACCTGATCTTTTTATGCACGATCGGGTGCGGCGCAATCAAAACACCCGAGCCTTTCGGTTCGGGTGTTTCATAAAATTATTGCGCGTTTTCGCCGATTTTTTCGTTATATTCTTCCACAGCCCGCTTTTGTTTGGGAAAATCTTTGCTTATCCACGAAAATGTCTGCGGCGTGATTTCGATGTACTTTTTATAAACTTTTTCCAATGCCTGCATCAATGCGGGGGTAAAAATACAATAATAATATTTTTCGCGGTCTTTTCTTCTGCAAAATATCTCCTGCATTATGTTTTTCATAAATATATTTTTTTTGATATGAAACCTTACGATCCCGCTTTCCGAAAATATAAACGCGCCCCGTGAACCAGAACGCATTTCCGTAATCTCCCCGAACCGGATGTACGTTTTATCGATTTCCAGTTTTGCGCCCCTGATCCCGCATATACTGAAAATAAAATACCGTTCGGTGATTTTCAGAAAGTGAAAACATTTCGCTTCCGACACGAGGAATAATAAAAACATAGCGCCGAAAAAAATTCCGACCGCCGGCAATGCTTCTTGCGCGCGCCAAAGAAGAATACCGATAACAACCACAAGCAATATGACCAAGATAATCAATATGATCAATTCATTCGTTTTAAAATAAACGCGAAATCTTTTTTTCATATCCGCCCCG
>CALVZR010000133.1 GCA_944372565.1 uncultured Clostridia bacterium
CTTGGCCTGTTTTCCACCGCTCGAACATCCATTCTTTTTTGTTTTTCGCCCAGTATTTTTCGGGAACGACTACGCTGAGTCCTCCTTTCACGCAGCCGTTATTCGCATTTCTGAGTTTTTCCCAATATCTTCTCCGCTTTGCGCTTTCCGCGATGCCTTCCAAAATCATCTCTTTTTCGCGGAGATTGGTCAGCACGAAACTGACGGAATTGAACCCGCTTGCAAGATGCAAAGTGGCTTCCAGCATCGTTCCGTTCATCGTTTTGCTGTAAAACACATTGGGCCAGTTTTCTATTTCGTTGCATTTATCTTCCACGCAGTCCGGCAGGGAATACAGCTGCCACTGCGTATCGAAAGTCTTTTCAACGAGGACGTTGGGGTCGTCGTCGTTATACGCCCCGCCGCCGCTGCGGCTCATCACCGTTCTGCCCGTGCCCTCGTGAAACGCGCGGATGCACGCCGCGAAAGCCTTTCCCGAATAGGAGCCGTGCTGCACGCCGGCATGCGTCGTTTCGCTGTTTTCGCGGATGACCCGCCCCATTTCGCGGCAGTAATCGGAAATTCCCCGATAACTGAAATTCAGGTATTTTTCCCGGATATCCACATCGGTTCCGATAAGCGCATCGAGCTCTTCCCTCGTATAGGAAGTGCCGTTTTCGCGGTTGAATTCCGCGATGCAGTCTTCGCAGAAACAGCGCAAAGGCTGTTTGTAATTGAAAACGCGGATATCGTCGTCGAACCAGATCGCAAAAGGATTTAATTCTCTGCAAAGAAGGGAAATCACCTGCCTTTCGTAATCCCGGTATTCCTTTTTCCGCCAGCAGAACTGCCCGAAATTCACATTTCCTTTCTGATCTACGGAAAACAGTTCATCGCGCATGTTGCGCACGCCGCGGAAATCATAATGCGGGGTTCTGGCCGTCTGGTCGCCGAAAGTTTTGATCTGTACGCTCGCTTTTACGCCGAGTTCTTTCAGCGCGGCGAAATACGGTTTTAAAAAGCCGACGTTCTTTTCGATGACGTCGAGAGGCGGGAACTGCGATACGACGGAAAACCACACTTCGTCGCATCCGCCCGGATGCTTTGCGATACAATCGATGAGGCGTTCATATGAACTTTCGTCCTTGCAATCCCAGGAAAGTCTTTGCTTTAACATCGTTTCTCCTTGTTTTGTATTCTTAAAATTCGATCGTCTTTCCGTTTTCCAAACGCGATTTTTCCGCGGCGAACGCCAATCGATGGCTTTCCACGGATTTATCGATATCCGCCCTGAAACTTGCCGTTTTGCTTTCGACGTATTTCATGAAATCCAGAAGCAGCAATCTGTCGCCGCCGGCGTGGGGGGAAATCGCGTCGTTCACGCCGATTTCGAAAACCTGTTTCTTGCCCTTGCCGAAGATGTTGAGTTCCACGCGGTTTTCTTCCATCACCCCGTTGATCTCTCCCAAAGTGCCGCACACCTGCACGCGGCGATACACCTCTTCGGAAAACGCCTGCATGAAAAGGCTTGCCAGCACGCCGTCTTCCAGCACCAAGTTCACCGTCTGGTGGTCCACGACGTCGTTATCGCAGCGGAACACGCATTTATCGTAAAAAGTCGAATTGTCATCCACGACCTTTTTTGCGTTTTCCCAGTTTTCTTCCTGCCCGTCGGGGATCTTCACCCAGGTAGGGCGGGCGGAATAGATCTGATACGCGTCGTACGGACAGGAGGCGGAAACGGCGCAGTCTTTACAGCGCGCCGCAGAATTTGCGGGCGCGTTTTCATATGTAAAGTAATCCAGCGATCCGAAAGAGGAAAGTTTTTTGCAGCTTTTTCCCGTCAGCCACAGCAAAATATCGAAATCGTGGCAGCATTTCGCGAGGATCATCGGGCACGTTTCCTTGCTGTTGTGCCAGTTGCCCCGCACGAAACTGTGCGCATAATGGAAATACCCTACGTTTTCCGTCTGCTGAATATTCATCACCCTGCCGATCACGCCCGAATCGACAAGTTCTTTGATCTTCAGATAAAAGGGCGTATAACGCAGCACATGGCTAACCCCGATTTTCCTGCCCGTCGCTTTCGCCTTTTCCGCGATGCCGTTCACTTCCGGCAAAGTGAGGGCGATGGGCTTTTCCAGCAAAATATCGTATCCCAGATCGAGCGCGCGCATAGCGTATTCGTAATGCGTGGCGTCGATCGTGCTCAAAATCAACACGTCGGCAAGTTTTCCCTGTCTAAAAAAGTCCTCCGCGTTCTCGAAACACTTATCGTCTTTCAGCTTTAAAATCCGTTTCGCGGCATGGCGGCGTTCTTCGTTCACATCGCATACCGCCACCACGCGAAATCCTTCTTCCGCGGCGATGCGGGAATAGATCGTCCCCCGCGCACCGAAACCCAAAACTGCAATATCTGCCATATTCCTTAATCCTCTAATTCAAATATTCCGTAATGATATGGAGAGTGAAAGACATCGGCGTTTTTGAGCGCGTTCCAATATCTCGTACTCTTATATCTCCCGTCCACGCCGAAATCGTGCGCGGTGATTTCAAACCCTATTCTGTTCGTACCTGCAAGGAAAAGTTCCAGACAGACGGCATACCCCGCCTGCGTTTTTTTAACCTCGCAGCTTTTGATCTTGTCCGCGCTGCCGAAAGCATTGATCACGCCGTGGGCGTTTACGCGCACCTTATAATCGCCCGCCTTTAACGAAGCGGAACGGTTACAGGTTTCGCTGACGTAAAATTCCGCGCAATCCTGCTCCCAGGAATCGATATTGTCGTCCCGGGTGAAAATTTCCCCGTCCGTTACGTCGAGATCGATTTTGAGAACGCCGTTTTCGTAAGCCGCCCTGAACGAAAAATCAAACCCGTAAAGTTCCGCAGTGCTTTCCCCCGCAGATTGTGCGGCGGAAAGCGCACCTGTCAGCCGGAGCGTTTTGTCGATCTGCGAAAAGATGAGGGGGCTCTTTGCGTAATCCAGTTTGCCGGTCGGCGGGATGGCCGCGCCCTCCCGATAATTCTTTACGCCCGCCGCCACGAGGTTTTCCACAAAAGCGCGGTGCATGGCGGGATATTCCGCCGCGCCCGCAAGATACGCTGCGGCGCACCGGCAGAAATCGAGTTGCAGCCTGTTTCTCCGCACGCGTTCTTTCTGCGCTTCGCTTTCCGCAGCCTCTTCCGCAGCATCATACAAACGTATCCCCGCCGCGATCAGTTTATCGTCCCCAAAAAAGCGAAGTTTTTCTTCGTCGTTCATAAATCTGGTATCCGCGCCCTTAAATTTTTCATCCAGAAGGCGGAGATATTCAAAGATATATTTGCCGCCCTTTCCGTAAAAACCGTTCAGAAAAACTTCCGTCCGGCCGAGATATTCTTCGTAACTCATATACGGATCGGAAAACAGTTTTGCGGTAAGGTAGGCGCGCATTTCGGAGAATTCGCAGTTGTAAAAATCCATGCGCTCCTGCTGAAAAAGCCCCATCACGCCGCTGCGGAGAAACCAGGTCGTATTTTCATACAGCGCGCGAAGATTCCCTACGGGCGCGAGATAATTGCTGTGTTCGCAGATATATGTCCAGGCAAAGAGATTTTTTGTAACTTTCCGCCAGTCCTGCGCCCTTTTGAGTTCGCGCGCCGCCGCTTGGCTGCCGTCGGTAAGCCATGTCCCGTAAGGCAGGCTCACGCAGAACTGCACCAGAACGTTTTCATCCGGCTTCACCGTGCGCGGCGGATCTTTTGAAAATCCATATGCAAAGGTGTGCACCCAGACATGGGGATATTTCTTTTTGATCTCCCGCGCCACGCGATTGACGAACTGCAAAATCACCGCGGAATAATTCCCGTCTTCTTTCCAGATTTTCGAGCAGTTTTCGCATCTGCAGAAATTCTCCGCAAAATCCTCGTAAGAATCGTTCTGCGAAATCGATATGATGCGGCAATCGGGATGTTCGTCGAGATATTTCAGCGCGTTTTCCGTAACGATTTTCAAAACTTCCGGATTGGTCAGGCAGATCTGATATCTGTGGTTTTCCCCTTTGTATTTCTCCGCAAAGGAATACCACTCCGGATGCGCCGCGTAATACTTTTCGTAGGGCAGGAGCACTTCGAACGTATGCCCGAAATAGCCCCAGTAAAAGGCGAACTTCAAACCGCGCAGCCCGCCGTATGCGGGAAAGTCGTTTGTATCTCCCACGGTATAGGTGAGCCTGTGGCGGGCGCGGTATTTTTCGTCGTATGCGGAATGATCGTGGCACACCCGCATCCATGCTGAGAAATCGTATCGTTCATGGGGATAAAGATCGTCCTGCCTGACATCCTTTA
>CALVZR010000134.1 GCA_944372565.1 uncultured Clostridia bacterium
TCCTCGAACTCGTCGATTAAGAAAACGGAAAAGAAGGCGTTCCGAACGCCTTTTTTTCATATTTGCGGCGTTTTTCGCGAAAGACGCTCGGCTTTGGTATATTAAGCGACGAAAGTCGTTTAATATATTGCAGTCTGTAAACCGTGCAAAAGGGAACGGCCTGCCGCGCGGCAAAGCGTTCCGCCGTTCGGCAAAGCAAGGGAGGCGCCCGCTTTTCGGGCGGAGAACAATGAGCGAATACGACAAGATGCGGCAAAGCGAGGATTTCGACGACGACGGTGCGGAGCGGGACGAAGACCTCTTCGCGCGGGAAAAGAGCGAAGAGGAAAAATATTTTGAATTTTACGACGATCTGAAACGCACCCCGAAGGACGACTGGTAAACCGCCGCGGCGCGGCAGGGCGTTCGCGGGGGTGTCGCCTTTGCGGGGCGGAGCGTCCGGCGGGAAATTTTGCGGGCGGCGAAAAGAAAGCGGAAAAAGCGGCGGGCGGACTGACCCGCGGACAACGGACGGAAAGGAATGTATGTGGAAACTGAGAAAATATCTGGCGCATTATAAAAAGGAAGCGTTTATCGCGCCGCTGTTCAAATTTTTCGAGGCGTGCCTCGAGCTGCTCGTACCCGTGATGATGGCGGAGATGATCGATATCGGCATCGCCTATAACGATCTCACGTACTGCTGGTTCATCGCGGCGGCGCTCGTCGGCTTTGCCGTGCTGGGGCTGGCGTGCGCGCTCGTGGCGCAGTACTATGCCGCAAAGGCCGCGCACGGTTACGGCACGGAACTGCGCTCGGCGATGTTTGCCAAGATCAATTCCCTTTCCCACGCCGAACTCGACAAGGCGGGCATGCCCGCGCTCATCACCCGCATCACGGCGGACGTCAACCAATCGGAAAAGGGCGTGAACCGCTTTTTAAGGCTGTTTCTGCGTTCGCCCTTCATCGTTCTGGGCGCGCTCGTCGCCTCCATGCTCGTCGATTGGAAACTCGGGCTGGTGTTTCTGGGCGTAACGCTCATCATGGGGGCGTTTATCTGGCTGATCATGGCGCTCACCATCCCGCGCAACAAAAAGGTGCAGCGCGCGCTCGAAGACCTCAACGGCGCCACGCGGGAAAATCTCGCGGGCGTACGCGTGGTGCGCGCCTTTTCGCGGCAGGAAAAGGAACTTGAAGATTTTTCCGCGAAAAACGAACGCCTGGTGAAGATGCAGTCCGTGCTGGGCGTCATCAGTTCTCTTCTGAACCCCGTCACCTATGTTTTCGTCAATCTCGGCATCGTGCTGGTGCTGTGGCTGGGCGGCGGTTTCGTCTATCGGGGGGCGCTCACGCAGGGCGAGATCAGCGCGCTCATCAACTATATGTCGCAGATCCTGCTCGCGCTCGTGGCGCTGGCAAACCTCATCGTGGTGGTGGCGAGCGGGAGCGCGTCTTCCGAGCGCGTTTACGAGGTTTTGCAGATGCGCTCTTCCCTGCGGGAGGAAACGGAGGAAAATACGGAATTTCCCGAAACCGTGCTCGAATTCAGAAACGTGTGTTTCGGCTACGGCGAAGGCGGCTACGCGCTGGAAAACGTCAGTTTTTCGCTCCGCCGAGGAGAAACGCTGGGCATTATCGGCGGCACGGGCAGCGGCAAATCCACGCTCGTCAACCTCGCGCAGCGCTTTTACGACGTGAACGAGGGGGAAATCTTCGTGGACGGTATGGACGTAAAGCGATATACTTTCGAATCCCTGCGGAAAAAATTCGGCGTTGCGCCGCAGAAAGCGGTGCTCTTCAAAGGGACGGTGCGGGACAATATCCGCTGGGGCAAGGAAAACGCGACCGACGAAGAAATCCTTTCCGCCCTCGACGCGGCGCAGATGGGCGACGTGCTCGCCGGCTGGGACGAGGGATTGGATAAGGAGATCGAACAGGGCGGCAGAAACCTTTCGGGCGGGCAAAGACAGCGGATGACCGTCGCCCGCGCCGTGGTGGGAAAGCCCGAAATCCTCGTTTTAGACGACAGCGCCTCCGCGCTCGATTACGCCACGGACTACCGTATGCGCAAGGCTGTCGCGGCGCTCGGCGGCACGGTGATCGTCATATCCCAGCGCGCGAGCGCCATGCGCAGCGCGGACAGGATTTTAGTGCTCGACGAGGGGCATATCGCGGGGGAAGGCACGCACGAAGAACTGCTGAAAACCTGCGAGGTTTACCGGGAGATCTGCTCTTCGCAGATGCAGGGAGGCGAAAAATGAAAAAATCGTTCGATTTCAAACTGCTCGGCAGGCTGTTTTCCTTCACGAAACACAACGGCGTATATCTGTTTGCGGGGTTGTTTTTCTCGCTCGTGAGCGTGCTCGTTTCCCTGTTCGCCACCGTGTTGGCGGGCTGGGGGGTGGACTGCATCGTGGGCGAGGGAAACGTGGATTTTGAAAGGCTTTTCAGAATCGTGGCGGCCATCGGCATTTCGGTGGCGGTCATCTTCGCGGCGGAGTGGCTGCAGAACATCTTCACGCAGAAACTCGCCTATAAAACCGTGCGCGACATCCGCAACCGCGCTATGGAAACCTTGCAGAAAGCCCCCCTTTCGTATATCGATTCGCACGATAAAGGGGATATTTTGAGCCGCGTCATCACAGACGTTACCGAAATTTCCGACGGCTTGCTCCTCGGATTCACGCAGTTGTTCAACGGCGTGGTAACCATCGTGAGCACGCTGGTCATCATGCTGGTGCTCAAATGGGAAATCGCCCTCGTGGTGGCGCTTTTCACCCCGCTTTCGCTGTTCATCGCGAACTTCGTCGCAAAGCACAGCGCGGCGGAATTCAAAAAACAGGCCGCCAAGCGCGGCGAGATGACCGCCCTCGTGGACGAGATGGTGAGCAATCAGAAAGTGGTGAAGGCGTTTTTGCAGGAAAAAAACAACACCGCGCGTTTTGAAAAGATCAATGCCGAACTGCGCGAAAGCGGCGTGAAAGCCACCTTTTATTCCTCGCTCACCAACCCCTCTACGCGGTTTTTGAACAACCTCATCTACGTGGCGGTGGGCATTATGGGGGCGATTATGGTGATGAACGATCCCGTTTCGTTTTCGGTGGGCACGCTCACGGCGTTTCTGATCTATGCGGGCAAATACGCTAAGCCCTTCAACGAAATTTCGGGCGTGGTGACCGAATTGCAGAGCGCGTTCACGTCCGCGCGGCGCATCTTCGAGGTGCTGGACGCCGAACACGAAACGCCGGACGCGGAAAACGCCGCCGTTCTGCACGCGGAAGGGGAGGTGGAACTCAAAGACGTCAGTTTTTCCTACGATAAGGAAAAGAAACTCATCGAGGGGCTTTCCCTGCACGCGTTCGCGGGCGAACGGGTTGCCATCGTAGGGCCTACGGGGTGCGGCAAAACCACCATCATCAACCTGCTCATGCGCTTTTACGATGTGGACGGCGGCAGCATTTCGGTGGACGGGCAGGATATCCGCGGCGTTACGCGCGATTCGCTGCGTTCTTCCTACGGTATGGTGTTGCAGGAAACGTGGATCAAGCGGGGCACCGTGCGGGAAAACATCGCCTACGGCAGACCCGAGGCGAGCGGGGAAGATTGCGTGGCGGCGGCAAAACGCGCCCACGCGGACGGCTTTATCCGCCGTTTGCCGCAGGGCTACGATACCGTGATCGGCGACGACGCGGGCGGCATTTCCGAGGGGCAGAAGCAGCTTTTGTGCATTGCTCGCATTATGCTCGATCTGCCGAATATGCTCATTTTGGACGAGGCGACTTCCTCCATCGATACGCGCACGGAAATCCGCATTCAGCGGGCGTTCGACGAGATGATGGAAGGCAGAACGAGTTTCGTGGTGGCGCACAGGCTTTCCACCATCGTGCACGCGGATAAGATTCTGGTGATGCGCGCGGGGAAAATCGTGGAGCAGGGCACGCACGAAGAACTTCTGAAAAAGAACGGCTTTTACGCCGAAATTTACAATTCGCAGTTCGCGGCGGTGTGAAAACGGCACGCGAAAAAAACGGCGGGCGCGTCATTTTGCCGCGCCCGCCGATGCTTTTCAGTAATCTTTTCTGCCGACGAGCACGTCTATCGGCACGTCGAAAATATCCGCAAGTTTCCAGACGATGATCAACGGAGGCTCTCTTTGCCCCTTCTCCCATGAACTGATTTGTTTTTGAGAACAGCCGACCAACGCGCCGAGTTGCGATTGGGAAAGGGCGGATTCTCTCCGAAAGAGTTTCAAATTTTCCGCAAATTTCGTTTCCATGCTTTCGTTATACAATAAAATCGGCGGAAATCGGGAATAAACAAGTAAACTTGTATAAATATTTTCAAAAAAAGCGGCGCGAATTTTCGCGCCGCTTTAAATTTCCGGTTCAAAATCAAGCAGGTCGTCCGGTGTGGTTTTGAAAAAATTTGCCAACTTTATGAGATCCTCGAAACTCGGTTCCTGTTTGGAAGATTCCCATTGGCTGACGGTTGCAACGCTCACATTACATACCGCCGCTATATCTTTCAATTTATATCTGTTTTCAAGACGTAATTGTCTTAATCTGATTCCGAATTTCCTGTACATTGCCTTTACAGTTTATATCTATTTCCGATTTTCAAACATAAATTTTATAATTTCGTAAAAATTTTTCAGAAATACTTAAATTTTGCTTGACTGTTGCAGAATTTTACACTATAATCTAAATAAAAAAGGGGTGCAAGCAGATGGGGAAAATCAAAGTTTATTGCAAAGTTGACGTTCAGAAAATTGAAAGTTATCAAAAAGAAAAGAATCTTTCACAAGAAGAGTTTTATCAAATTTGCAATCTTTCGGAAGAGGAGTACAAGCATTGTTTAGAAGATATACCTGTTCATATGGACGCTGTATATAAAATCGCAAAAACAATGCAGATACCGTACACATCGCTTTTATTGTCTTTAAAATAACCGCTGCAATAAGAACCGCGCGGCGCGAAAATTTTCGCGCCGCGCGGTTTCTTTTTCAATCGCCTTTATCGTTTATAAATATTCCCGCCGTGCGCGTCGATGGCGACGAATACGGGGAAATCTTCAATTTCAAAGCGGTAAATCGCTTCCGAAAGAAGGTCGGGGAACGCCACGAGTTCGCATTTTTTCACGGCGTTGCCGTACAGCGCGCCCGCGCCGCCCACCGCGGCGAAATAAACGCATCCGTTTTTCACGGCGGCGCGCGCCACTTCGTCGCTCCGCTCGCCCTTGCCCACCATAAATTTCACGCCCGCGTCTAAAAGTTCGGGGGTGAACACGTCCACGCGGGCGGCAGTCGTCGGCCCGCAGCTGCCGCATGCCTTTCCTTCGGGCGCGGGGCAGGGGCCCGCGTAGTAGATCGCCGCGCCTTCCGGCTCGAAGGGCAGGGGCTTTTTTTCGGCGAGCAGCGCGTGCAGGCGTTTATGCGCGCAGTCCCGCGCGGTATAAACCGTGCCCGAAAGCAGCACGAATTCCCCCGCGTGCAGTTCGGAAATTTTTCCCGCGTCTTTCGTCATATCGAATTTTTTCACAGCCGTTCCTCCTCGCAGCGCACGCAATGGCACTGCACGTTCACCGCCACGGGCAGCCCCGCGATATGCGTGGGCGCGATTTCGCAGCTCACGCCGAGGGCGGTAACGTCCCCGCCGAATCCCTGCGCGCCGATGCGCAGGGCGTTCACGCGTTCGAGCGCCTTTTTTTCGATGTCCGCCACGTCCGCGCGGGGATGGTGTTCGCCCACGGGGCGAAGGAGCGCCTTCTTGGCGAGATACGCGCATTTATCGAATGTGCCGCCGATGCCCACGCCCACGTAAACGGGGGGACAGGGGCGCCCGCCCGCAAGGCGCACGGTCTCTTCGATGCTTTCTAAAATCCCTTCCGTGCCCCGCGCGGGGGTAAGCATAAAAATGCGCGACATATTTTCGCTGCCGAACCCCTTGGGAAGGAAGGAAATTTTCACGCCGTCGCCCGCGGTGAGTTCGGTATAGAGCACGGCGGGGGTGTTGTCCCCCGTGTTTTCGCGGGTGAGGGGGTCGCAGCAGCTCTTGCGGAAACAGCCGTCCTGATATGCGCGCCGCACGGCGGCGTTCACTTCGTCCGCGAGGGGCGCGCCCGTAAGGCGCACGTTCTGCCCGATCTCCAGAATGACGACCGCCAGCCCCGTATCCTGGCATACGGGCATATTTTCCCGCGCGGCGATCTTCCCGTTTTCCAAACACACGCCGAGCGCGGTTTTGCAAAGCGGGCGGCTCTCTTTCTGCTTGGCCGCTTGGAGCGCGGCGACGCACGAGGGCGTGAGGTTGCGCCCCGCTTTCAGGATCATGGCGTATAATTTTCCGCCGATTTCTTTCGTGTCGATCTCTCTCATATTTTCCATTGTATCAAAAAAAAGAAAAAAGACCAATTATTTATTGAAAATTTTCCGAAAATATGGTAAATTATCTGCGTATGAATACGCTTTTTCGGAAAAAAGAGGGCTTCAACCCCGCCGAATCGGGGCTGGCGTTCACCATAGCGGTTTTACTGCCCTATCTCGTCCTGCTCGTCGTAACGCTCGTTTTCCGCGCAGCGGGCGGCGATACGGGGAGCGCCCTCTATATTTATTTATCTTCTTTTTCCTCCCAGCTTTCCTATCTTGCGGTGCTCTTGTTCCTCGCAAAACAAAAAGGGGGGATAAAGCCCTTTTGCGCGGGGAAGTTTTCCCCGATCTTTCTCCCCGTCGCGCTTATGCTCAGCTACGGAATGCTCTTCGGGCTGGGGTATCTGAACGAGCTCTTTATCGGACTGCTCGCGGACGCGGGGCTTTCGTATAACCCCGTTTCCGTACCGCTTGACGGCGCGGGGCAACTCGCGCTTTCGCTGATCGCGGTGGGCGTTCTGCCCGCGTTCTGCGAAGAACTCCTTTTCCGCGGGGCAATCCTCAGGGGCACGGACTATATGAAGACGTGGCAGGTCGCGCTCGTGAACGGGCTGGCGTTTTCCCTCTTCCATCAGAACCCCGCGCAAACCGTCTATCCCTTTATCACGGGGGCGGTGTTCGCCCTCGTCGCGCTGCGTTCGGGGTCGGCGTGGCCGTGCGTTCTTATGCACGCGGTGAACAACGTCGTCATTCTGCTCATCGGCTGTTTCGCGCCCGAGGCGGCGCTTTACAACGCCGCAACCATCTCCACCGCGCTCGTGTGTTTCGCGCTCGCGGCGGCGTATCTTATCTTCTTTGCGAAAACGCCCGCGCGCGGCGGGGAAAACGAAGCCGTGCCGATCGCGGGCAAATACTTTTTCTGTTTCGCCGCGCCCGGCGCGGTGATGTGCGCGTTTTCGTGGATCGTCGCGCTCGCGGGGTGAGAATATGCTGAAAATCCGTCTGATCGCGGTGGGAAAGATCAGGGAATCTTACTTAAAAGAAGGCATTTCGGAATACGCCAAGCGCATTTCCCGCTATGCGGAACTGCAGATCCGGGAGGTGAAGGAGGAAACCTTTTCCAAGGAGGGGGAGGCCGAACGGCGGGCGGCAAAAAAGAAGGAGGGCGAGCGCATCCTCGCCGAATTAAAGGGCGCCGCGGTGTGCCTTTCGGCGGAGGGGAAGAAGTTTTCCAGCGAGCAGTTTTCCCGCTACCTCGTGCAGACGGGCGACCGCGCGGGGGAGATCTCCTTCGTCATCGGCGGTTCCTACGGGTTGGACGACGCCGTGAAGGCGCGCGCCGACCTCGTTTTGTCCTTTTCGGATATGATCTTTCCGCACGGGCTGATGCGGCTGATCTTCACCGAACAGCTCTACCGCGCGTTTACCATCGCGGAGGGCGGAAATTACCACAAGTAAACAACATCGGCGGCGCGCGCATACAATGCCGTATGGACGTCGTTACGGAAGTTTATCGTTTTTACCGCGGTTACGGCGGGGAAAAGGGGGATTTCGGCTTTTCGGAAGAGGGGCTGCCCCTCGTATATATGAAGGCGGGCGCGGGGCGGCCCGTGCTCCTGGCGCAGTACGCAATGCACGCCCGCGAATACGTTACGGCGTACGTCGCGTTAAAGCAGATCGCCCTGCTTGAAAACAAGCCGCCCGAAGGCACGGTTTACGTGCTGCCCCTCGTCAATCCCGACGGCGTGAAAAAATGCATCGCGGGCGCGCCGCTGTGGAAGGCGAACGCGCGGGGGGTGGATCTCAACGTGAATTTCGACGCGCGCTGGGGCACGGGCGTGCAGAATAAGCGCTTTCCGGGCCCTTCCGATTATATCGGCGAGGCGCCCTTTTCGGCGGCGGAGAGCGCGGCGCTCAGGGATTTCACGTTGCGCGTCGCGCCCGATATGACGCTCAGTTACCACACGAAGGGCGAGGTCATCTACTGGTATTTTTATCAGGACGGGGCGCGGCTGCCGCGGGACAGGAGTCTGGCGGAAACCGCCGCAAGGGAAACGGGATACGCCCTCGCCGAGGCCTACGGCAGCGCGGGCGGATATAAAGACTGGTGCGTGGAAAAACTGAAAATCCCCGCGCTCACGCTGGAAACGGGGGCGGAGGAACTTTCCCACCCCGTCGGCAGAGAGCACGCGGAAGAGATCGCACGGCAGAATGATGGTGTGTTCGCCGCGCTTTTGAACGCGCTGCGCCGAAAAACGGAGAAAATATGAAGGAAAAGAGCAAGGAAGATTATATGCGGCTTGCGCTCGCGCAGGCAAAAAGGGGACAAGCCGCCGACGAAGTGCCCGTGGGCGCGGTGATCGTGCTCGGCGGCAAGGTGATCGCGCGGGCGTACAACCGCAAGGAAACGCTCGGGAGATGCACCGCGCACGCCGAGATTCTCGCCATCGAAAAGGCGGAAAAGAAACTGGGCACCTGGCATCTGGACGGCGCGGAGATGTACGTTACCTTGGAGCCCTGCCCGATGTGCGCGGGGGCGATCGCGGGGGCGCGCATTTCCAGATTGTATTTCGGCGCGTACGAGCCGAAAAGCGGCAGCGCGGCGAGCCGTTTCCCCATTTTGACCGAGAGCGGGCTCAACCACAGAACGGAATTCGAGGGGGGAGTGCTGGAAGAGAGTTGTGCAACTTTGCTGAAAAATTATTTTAAATCCAAGAGAAAAGAAAAATAATTTGACTATTTCGGCGATTTATCGTACAATGAATACATCGAAAGAAAGCGCGCCGGTTTCGGCGGGAAAGGGAGTATCTTCAAATGATAGCACACGGTAACGCAATCGAGTTGTTTTCGGGCAATTCAAACAAGCCTCTGGCGGAGGCCATCGCGAAAGAACTCAAAACGAGTCTGAGCGGCATCGAGGTAGGCACGTTCAGCGACGGGGAAATTTCCGTCCACCTGAGCGAAACCGTCCGCGGAAAGGACGTGTTTTTGATTCAGTCCACCTCCGCGCCCGTGAACAACAACCTCATGGAACTGCTCATCATGATCGACGCGGCGCGCCGCGCATCGGCGGGGCGCATCACGGCGGTGGTTCCGTATTTCGGCTATGCCAGGCAGGACAGGAAGGCGCGTTCGCGCGATCCCATCACCGCGAAACTCGTGGCGGACATCCTGACGAGCGCGGGAGCGGACAGGGTGCGCACGATGGATCTGCACGCGGCGCAGATTCAGGGCTTTTTCGATATCCCCGTAGATCACCTGCTCGGCTCTTCCATTTTGAGCAAATACTATAAGAAAAGGAAAAACGACGACTGGGTGGTCGTTTCGCCGGACGTGGGAAGCGTGGCGCGGGCGAGAAATTTCGCCTCCACCATCAACTGCCCGCTCGCCATCGTCGATAAGCGCCGCCCCAAGGCGAACGCCATCGAGGTGATGAACATCGTGGGCGACGTGCAGGGCAAGACCTGTTTGATGGTGGACGATATGATCGATACCGCCGGCACCATCTGCCAGGGCGCGGACGCGCTGATGGCAAACGGCGCGAAGGAAGTTTACGCCTGCTGCACGCACGGCGTGCTGAGCGGCACGGCGCTCGAAAGGCTGGAAGCCTAGCACATAAAGGAAATCACCGTGCTCGATACCATCGATATGACGGAGAAGATCAAAAACTTCCCGAAGATCAAGGTGCTTTCGGTGGCAAAACTGTTCGCCGCCGCCATCACGAAGATCTATTCCGATTCTTCCCTTTCGGAAATTTACGAAGATTAAAAAAACAAGGAAAGCCGTTTAGATAAGCGGCTTTCGCATTTCCGTATGAAAATCATCGTCGGTCTGGGAAATCCGGACGAAAAATACAAAAAGACCTATCACAATCTCGGTTTCATCGCCGCGGAGGACGCCGCGATAGAACTCTCGCTCGCCTTCAAACACAAAAAGTGCCGCGCGCTCGTTGCAGAGGGCTTTTACAAGGGGGAAAAAATCGTCGTGGCGAAACCGCAGACGTATATGAATTTGAGCGGCGAAAGCGTGAAGGAGATTCTCGCGTATTACAAGGCCGCGCCAAGCGATCTCGTCGTCATCTGCGACGATTACGATCTGCCCAAGGGCAGCCTCCGCATCCGCAAGAGCGGTTCCGCCGGCACGCACAACGGGTTGCGCAACATCGTTGCGGAAATCGGCAGCGAACAATTCGCCCGCATCCGCATCGGGTTCAGGAGGGAGGAAAACATCCCCCTCGTCAACTACGTGCTTTCGCCCGTCCGCGAGGAGGATTATCCCGTGTTCGCGGAAACGGTGCACGCGGCGGGGCTGGCGGCGGCGGCGTTCGCGCGGGGGGAAAAGCCGGACGACATTATGCAAAAATACAACAAAAACGCCGCGAAACGATAAAACGAACGATCTGAGCGGGCGGCGCGCTTTCCGCGCCGCCGCAGAATATTATGCTGGGAAAGATATTAAACGTAAAGAATCTGGGAGGCGACGTAGAAAAAGTTGCCGAAACCATCCGCCGCGGCGTGCCGACGGCGGTATTTAACGCGCCCTTTTCGGTAAAATGCCACATCGCGGGCAGCGCCGAAGGGGGCGCGCTCTATATCGTGAAGGATACCGCCTCGCTCGAACGGACGGCGGCGGAGATCGCCGCGCTTTCCGATAAAAAGACGGCGGTGATCTATCCGAAGGACGACGTTCTGCTCTACAACCGCGCGGTTTCCCGCCATTCTCTCTTCCGCCGCTTAAGCGGGCTTTACGAGCTTTCGCGCGGGGCGGAGATCGCCGTGACCACCTTCGAGGCGCTGCTGCAGCTTTTCCCCGCAAAACTCGACGTGCTGGTTTTTGAAAAGGGCATGGAGATCGATCCGCTTTCCGCGGTGAAACGCCTCGCGGAGGCGGGATACACGCGGGAGGAGATCGTGGACGCGAAAGGCTGCTCTGCCTTCCGCGGCGACATTCTGGAAATTTTCCCCGTCAACCGCAAAAACCCCGTGCGCGTGGACTTTTTCGGCGATGAGATCGAAAGTATCAAGGAATACGACGTGCAGACGCGGGAAAAGATCGGCTTTGCCGACCGCGCGGAAGTGCTCGCCGCCACGGATATCCGGATAGAGGAGGGCGAGAGAAAGGAACTCGCCGCCGCCCTGAAAACGGCGGCTGCCTCGGCGAAAACGCCCGAAGCCGCCGCGCGACTTTCGGCGATGGCGGGCGAACTTTGCGAAATGCTCGAAAGCGGCGTTTCCGACAGCCGCCTTTCGGTGCTCATGCCCCTTTTGAAAAACGTTTCCGCCGACCCGTTCGACTTTCTCCCGCCCGACACGACGGTGTATTTCGACGAGAGCAAACAACTCGCCGAGGGGCTGGATTTCCTCGCGCGCGAACATACGGAGCGGTTCAAGAACCTCCTCGCGGCGGGGGAGGCGTTCCCCTTTGCTTACCGCCAGCTCGCGGACGCGGAGGACCTTATCTCGCTGCTCGTGAAAAAACGGGTGGCGGCGCTGCAGACGCTCGCCACCGCCGTGCCCTTCTTTTCGCCCTTGCAGACCTTCACGCTACGCTGCGGCGCCACGGCGAAATACCGCCTGCGGTTCGGGGAGTTTGCAGAGGATGTGAACAACTGGCTGTTTTCGGGGTACCGCGTCGTCGCGCTGGCGGATTCCCCCGAACGGGCGAAACGGCTTTCGGGCGATTTATCCGATCACGGCATCGCCGCCTCGGTGGACAGCGTGCAGAGCGGCAGGGCGGGCGTTTCGGTGGTGTCCGGTTCGCTCGAAAGCGGGCTGATCTATCACGACGTGAAGCTGGTCGTCGTCGGCAGCGGGGACCTTTTCGCCGCCAAGCCCGAAACCAAAAAACTGCGCCGCAGAAAAGGCGGGGAGTTTTTCTCCGCGCCCGAAGCGGGAGATTACGCCGTGCACGAGGTGCACGGTATCGGCGTGGTGCGGGGCACCAAGCGCATTTCCACCACCGAGGGCACCAAGGACTATATCGCCGTGGAATATTCGGGCGGGGATATTTTGTACGTTTCCGTCGAACAGATGGATTCGCTTTCCCGCTATCTCGGCGGGGACAAAAAGCCCGCGCTTTCCCGCATCGGCGGCAAGGATTTCGACAAGATCAAACAGCGCGTGAAGGCCTCTATCCGCGCGATGAGTTTCGATCTGAAAAAACTCTATTCCGAACGCGCGGAGAAAAAAGGATTTTGTTTTTCCGAGGACGGGGAGATGCAGGAGCTTTTCGAGGCGCGTTTTCCCTACGAACTCACGGAAGATCAGAAGCAGGCGAGTTTCGACATCATGCGGGATATGTGCTCGGAAAAGGTGATGGACCGCCTGATCTGCGGGGACGTGGGCTACGGCAAGACCGAGGTGGCGTTCCGCGCGATTTTCCGCGCCGTCGTTTCGGGCAAACAGGCGGCGATGCTCGCCCCCACCACCATCCTGACGCAGCAGCACTACAACACCGCGGCGGAGCGGTTCAAGGACTTCGGCGTGAACATCGCCGTGCTCAACCGTTTCAAAACGGCGAAGGAACAGGCGAAGATCATTTCCGATCTCAAAGAGGGGAAGATCGATTTCGTCATCGGCACCCACCGCCTGCTCGGTTCGGACGTGGGGTTCAAGGACCTCGGCCTGCTCGTGCTGGACGAAGAACAGCGTTTCGGCGTGGAGCACAAGGAAAAGATCAAACTGCTCAAAAACAACGTGGATACCCTCACGCTCTCCGCCACCCCCATCCCGCGCATGCTGCATATGTCCCTTTCGGGCATCCGCGATATCAGCACCATCAACACCCCGCCCAAGGAAAGGCTGCCCGTGCAGACCTACGTAACCGAGGAAACCGACGCGCTTTTACGCGACGCGCTTTTACGGGAGATCAACCGCGGCGGGCAGGCGTTCGTGCTCTATAACCGCGTGGAAAGCATCTTTTCCTTTGCGGACAGGCTCAAAAACCTGCTGCCCGAACTCTCCTTCACGGTGGCGCACGGGCAGATGAACGAAACCGCGCTCGAAAACGCCGTGATGGAATTTTACCGCGGCGAAACCGAGGTGCTCATCTCCACCACCATCATCGAAAACGGCATCGACCTGCCGCGGGCGAACACCCTCGTGGTCATCGACGCCGACCGTCTGGGGCTTTCCACCCTGTACCAGCTCAAAGGCAGGGTGGGCAGGAGCAACCGCCTCGCGCACGCCTATTTCACCTTCAAACGGGATAAGGTGCTGGGCGAAACGGCGTATAAGCGGCTGACTTCCATCATGGAATTTGCCGAACTCGGCAGCGGGTTCAAGATCGCCATGCGCGACCTCGAAATCCGCGGCGCGGGCAACGTGCTGGGCAGGGAACAGCACGGGCATATGGACAAGGTGGGTTACGAACTCTATACCAAACTGCTCAAAGAGGAGATGGGGGAGGCGCCGCAGGTGGCCGCCGAGCTGGACGTGCGCGTTTCCGCCTATATCCCCGAAGAATACATCGCCGCGTCCTCCCTCCGCATGGACGCCTACAAGGAGATCGCGGAGATCGCCTCCGAAGAGGAGGCGGAGCGCGTGAAGAACGAACTCTTCGATTTATACGGCGAACTGCCGATGGAAGTGGAAGATCTCATCTCCATCGCCGCGGTCAAACGCGCGGTTTCGGCATACAACGCCGTTTCGGTGATCGTGAAAAAGGATCTCACGGAAGTGGCGTTTTCCTCCATCGCAGATCTCAACGACGACGGCCTGCGCGCCGCGGCGGAGAAATACAGATCGTGCGTGCGTTTCGATATGAGCGTGAAACCCGCCCTCCGTTTCGAGGCGGCGGGGCGTTCCAACGGGGAAATGCTCGCCCTTTTAAGGGAGTTTTTCTCCTATGCGCTCTCTTTTCGGGAGGGGAACGCAAAAAAACCGTGAAAACCGTTGCAAATTTTTCGCCTTTGTGGTAAAATCTATAATACGTGAAATTATCAGTGTTTTCGCCTGTCCGCCCGAGCGGGGAACGGCGGTGAGCAGCGAATCCTTTTCAGGAGAGGACGTCGATGAAAAAATTCTGGAAAACTTTAGCGTCTGCCGCGCTTGCGGCGGTGATGGGCGTTTCCGCGTTCGGATGCAATCTGATCGAAACCGATCTGGAACGCGATATGAGCCAGGTGGTCGCCACGGTGCAGATCTCCGAAGACGCGCCCGTGGAAAACATCTATAAACGCGATCTCGTGCTGATGTATATCAACTACGGTTATTCCTACGTGCAGCAGGGCACCTATACGCAGGCGCAGGTGTTTGAAATGCTTATGGAGCAGCTCGTGAACAACGCCATTTTGGTGCAGAACGCGGTCAAGGCGAAGGCCGAGCAGCTGGGGATCACCGAAAATATCTACGATCTCGAAGCGCATATGAACGAATACTTCACCGAGGAAGAGCAGCAGGAGGCGCTTTACAACACCAACAAGGCGCTCAACGACGTGATCGACAGCTATAAGGACGCCGAGGAGGAAGAAGAGGAGAGCGAAACCTCTTCCGAAACCGTGCGCACGGTGCCCACCGGCGCGACCAACTACGAACCCGAATGGGGCGATTTCGACAACGCGCTGGCTTTTTACAAGGACTACAATTCCAAGGGCTTTACCGCCCAGAATGAGGACGGAGAAACGATGAGCGGCGTGGAAACGGGTTTCCGCCGCAACGGAGACGTGATCGAAATCACCGACATCGAAACCAAACGCGCGTACAACAAAGTGGTGGAAGCGCTCGAGAGCAACGGCTTGATCGGCGAGGATTTCGATTATAACGCGGATTCCATCTACGATACCGATTATTACCGCGATTCCCTGCAGTCGCAGCGCGAGAGCGTGCTCATCTCCTGGTACGAAGAGTATCTCACGGCGGAAATTTTAAGCACCGTGAGCTATCAGGATCTCGAAGAGAGATACGAGGAGATGTACAACACGCAGAAAAATTACACCGTTTCCGAATACGAAACGGCGCTGGACGCGTGGAGCGCGTCTTCCCCCGTGGTGGCGTACAGCTACGGCGGCTACGGCTATGTGTATAACCTGCTGCTCGGCGTGAACGCGGCGCAGAAAGCGGAGATCGAGGAGCTCGGCGAAGAAAAGAACCTTTCGCAGGCGGAATACGCGGCGCGCCGCGAGCGCATCCTTTCGCGGACGACGGCAAAGGACCTCCGTTCCACCTGGATCACCGCGGGGTACGATTTCGATTACGAAACCTTAACCTTCACGCACGATTATTCCCTCGCTTCCGAAACCTACGCGCTGCCTTTCCAGGGTACGGTGAAATGGGTGAACGAGGCGGATAAACCCGCCGAGGGAGAGGACGACGAGGACTATACCGAAAAATACGAAATTACGTCCGTGAAGGAATTCGATCTCGAAGAGTTCGTCGCGTTCCTGGACGAAACGCTGTATGCGGGCGTGGACCTCAATACGGACGGCACCGGTTCTTCCGGGTATTACAGGGTGGCGCGCAACACGAACGGAACGGAGATCCCCGAATACGAGGACAGGATCAACGATCTGCTCTTCGCGTTCAGTACGGACGCCGGCTCGCTCAACACCTATCAGGGCTATCTGATCTCGCCCGAGGCGGAGGCGGACGAAACCGAAACCTACGTGGAAGAATTCGCCAAAGCGGCGCGCGAGCTCCTCACGATGGAGGACGGCAGCTATATCATCGTCGGCACGGATTTCGGATATCACATCCTCTTCAAATCCGTCGCGCTCGAAGCGGACGGCGGCTATCCCACGCTCGGGCAGTATCTCGATTCCCTCGGCGTGGAAAAGAAGATCGGCGAAACGACCCATACCACGTGGGAAGGATATTACAACGCGATGATCTCCGACCTCACCGCTTATCTGGACGATAACGACGACAACGAGAATTTCTACCTCTACCTGCTGCAGCAGGCGTATGTTTCGGACATCCTCAACACCGAGCTCGCCAACGTGCAGTCGGCCATCGTGAATCAATACAAGACGGCGGACGAGGACGGCAACTACACCGAATACAACGAACAATACGTGAAGATCTACGAAAACAGATATTCGGAATATC
>CALVZR010000135.1 GCA_944372565.1 uncultured Clostridia bacterium
ATTCGTGGAAACGCTCAAAAAATACCCCTCCGTCATCTTTCCCGCCTACGCCGCGCGCGAAACGTACGATTTCGAGGGCAGCGCCTTCCGCCTGTGCGCCGAACTCAAAGCGGCGGGGGCGGACGCCGTTTACGCGGAAACGCCCGCCGCGCTTATGGAGGAACTGCGCGCCCGCGCGGGGGATTTCGGGGAAATTTACGTGCTCGGCGCGGGGGATCTCTACGGCGAAGTGAAGAAGCGGATGAAAAAATTTCCCCAAAGGTTGGACAAAACGCCTCTTTAATGTTAAAATGAATTTATGCAAAACGATTACGAAGCCGCACTGCGGCGCGACGGTATGGTCGTTTTCGTGCCCGGGGGCAACAGTATGTGGCCCACGCTGCGGCACGAAAAACAATCCGTCGTCATCCTTCCGAAAACGGACAGGCTCCGGTTATACGACGTGCCGCTCTATAAACGCGCGGACGGGCATTACGTGCTGCACCGCGTGGTCGGCTTTACCGAAAACGGCTACGTGATGTGCGGCGATTCGCAGTTTGCGGAGGAAAACGTGGCGGAAGAGCAGATCGTGGGCGTGATGAGCGGATATTACAAGGGGAAAAAGTTCGTGAGCGTGGAGGACAAAAAAAGCCGCCGCGCCGCCCTCTTCCTCAGGCGGCACCGCTTTCTGAAAAGGGTGGCGGTGAAGCTGTTTTATCTGTTCGGCGGAGGAAAGAGATGAGGCGGGGCTATATGCCGGATTATCATAAACCGGACAAACAGACGGAAAAACGGGCGCGCGCCCTGCTGGGGAGCAGCCTTGGCGGGCAGGGGGTAAAACTGGCGTTCGTGGTGGTTGCCGCCATTTTAAGCGCCGCGCTCACGGCAATTTACGCGCTCATCGTGCGCGAGGCGGTGAACGAGGCGACGAGCGCGGAAGGTTCGCTTTCCCGCGTGATCCGGTGCGCCGCGGCGCTGGGGGCGGCGGTGCTCGTGCAGTGCGCCCTCACCCTCTTTTCGGGGCTGATCCGTGAAAATCTGCGCGCGCGCACGGAGATCCTGCTCAGGAAGCGCGCGTTCGATTCGGTGCTCTGCGGCGACTACGCGGCGCTTTCTTCGCATCACAGCGGGGATATTCAGAACCGCATCTTTTCCGATTCCGCGGTGGCGGCGGACGGCGCGGCGCGCATTTTGCCCAATCTCGCTTCGGCGGTCAGCCAGCTGGTGTTCTGCGCGGTAACGCTCTTTCTGCTGCAGCCCGTATATACCGCCATCCTGCTCGCGGCGAGCGCGGTTGCGTTCTGTTTCGCCGTGTCGTTCAGAAAGGTGATGAAACGGCTGCACAAGGAAACGAGGGAGGCGGACGGCAGATCCCGCGAATTTATGCAGGAATCGGTGGAAAACCTGCTCGCGGTGCAGGTGTTCGAGGCGCAGGGGAATTTTTCCCGCAAGGCGGAAAAACTGCTCGACGGGTTTTACCGCGCCGCGGCAAAACAAAACCGTTTCACGGTGTTCGCGATGGATTCGGTGTGGGTGGCGTTCCGCGTGTTTTACGTGGCGGCGCTCATCGTGGGGCTGTTCGCCATCTTCCGCGGGGATACGGACTACGGCACCCTGACCGCTATGCTCCAGCTCGTGAGCCAGATTCAGAGCCCCGTCATTTCGCTCAGCGGCATCGGACCGCGCTATTACATGATGGTGGCGTCCGCGGAGCGGCTTTCCGAACTCGAAACCAAAGCGCCCCCAAAAAAGCAGGGGCGCCCCGCCGCGGAGTTTTACGGCGACCTCAAAGCCTTCGTCTTTGAAAACGTCACCTTCGATTACGGCAGGGAAAGCGTGCTCGAAAACGTGAACCTGCGCATTCAAAAGGGGGATTTCACCGTCATCAAAGGGGAATCGGGCATCGGCAAGAGCACGCTTTTAAAACTCCTTTTGGGGGTGTATAAGCCCGTGAAAGGGGAAGTGTTTGCCGAAACCTCCCGCGGCAAAGAGGAGAGCGCGGGCGGGCTGTTCGCCTACGTGCCGCAGGGCAATATGCTCTTTTCGGGCACGGTGCGGGAAAATCTCCTCTTTATCAACGAAAAGGCGGAGGAGAGCGAGATCGCGCGCGCCCTCTCGTGCGCGTGCGCGCAGGAATTTGTTTTCGCCCTGCCCGACGGGTTGGAAACGAAAATCGGCGAAAACGGGTTCGGCTTGAGCGAAGGGCAGGTGCAGCGGCTGGCGATCGCCCGCGCGCTGCTCACGGGTGCGCCCGTGCTGCTGCTCGACGAGGCGACGAGCGCGCTGGACGTTTCCACCGAGCGCGAACTGCTGTTCAATTTGCGCGGTATGGGGGGCAAAACGGTGATTTTAATCACGCATAAACAGGCGGCGGAAACCCTTGCGGACGCCGTGATCACGATAAAGAACAAGGAAGTGAGCGTATTATGAACGAATATCTGCAAACGTTGGGAGAAAACGCCAAACGGGCGGCTGCCGCCCTGGGCAGGCTGACGGACGGCGAACTTTCCGCCATCCTTTTGAAGGTTGCGGACAAGCTGGAAAGTTCCGCGGCGGACATTCTCGCCGCGAACGCGGGCGACGTGAAGCGCGCCGAAAAAAAAGGCGTGAGCGCCCCCCTCGTGGACAGACTGCGCCTGAACGAAAAGCGCATCGCGGATTTTTCGGAGGGGATCAGGCAGATTTCCTGCCTGGAAACGCCCGTGGGGCAGACGGTGTATTCCTACGTGAAGGAAAACGGGCTGAAGATCGAGGAAAAGCGGGTGCCGTTCGGGGTGATCGGGATCATCTTCGAATCCCGCCCCAACGTGGCGGCGGACGCGTTCGGATTGTGTTTCAAAACGGCGAACGCCGTGATCCTGCGCGGGGGGAGCGACGCGATCTCCTCCAATACCGCCATCGTGAACGCCGTGCGCGCCGCGCTGCGCGAATGCGGCGCTCCCGAAAACGCGGTGCAGCTCGTGGAGGATACTTCGCGGGAAACGGCGAAGGAACTGATGTCGATGAGAAAATATCTCGATCTGCTCATTCCGCGCGGGGGAGCGGGGCTGATCAGAACGGTTACGGAAAACGCCTCCGTGCCCGTCATCGAAACGGGCACGGGCAACTGCCATATCTACGTGGACGAATGGGCGGACGTCGGTATGGCGGCAGACATCGTATTCAACGCGAAAACGCAGCGGCTGGGCACCTGCAACACCTGCGAGTCCCTCGTGGTGCACGAGAAAATAGCCGAAAAGGCGCTGCCCGCCATCTATAAAAAACTCAAAGAAAAGGACGTGGAGGTGCGCGCGGACGAGCCTGCAAGGAAGATCTGCCCGGAGTTCAAAACCGCTACGGAAGAGGATTTCGCCACCGAATATCTCGCCGCCGTCCTCTCCGTCAAAACAGTGAAGAGCCTGGATGAAGCCATCGATCACATCAACCGCTACAACACAAAACACAGCGACGCCATCATCACGCAAAACGCGGCGAACGCCGAGCGTTTTTTGAACGAAGTGGATGCGGCGGCGGTGTATGTGAACGCCTCCACGCGCTTTACCGACGGCTTTGAATTCGGGCTGGGCGCGGAGATCGGCATCAGCACGCAGAAACTGCACGCGCGCGGGCCGATGGGGCTGCGGGAACTCACTTCCTATAAATTCATCATCCGCGGGAACGGACAGGTGCGCGGCTGATCG
>CALVZR010000136.1 GCA_944372565.1 uncultured Clostridia bacterium
TTTATAATGCGCCAGATATTTTCTCAGTTTCCACATACATTCCTTTCCGTCCGTTGTCCGCGGGCAGGCCGCCCGCCGCTTTTGCCGCCTTCTTTCCGCCTTTTTTTCGTCTTTTTTTGCCGCCCGCAAAATTTTCCGCCGAACGCTCCTCCCCGCATCAGCGGCACCCTCGCAACCGCCCTGCCCCGCCGCCCAAAAAATTCGCGACGTGCCAATGCAATGTGCCCCGCAAACGCCCGCCAAAAGACGGCAAGCCCGTTTGCAATAAGACAGAGCAGCCGCCCCGCAAAACGAACCTCACCCGCCGGGGACGGCGCACGCCCTTTGCAAAAGACAACGCTCTGCCCCGCAAAGGCGACAGACGCGCCCAGCCGAACGCCGAGCCTTTTCGATCAAAGGAAGAAAGCTCCCCCTGCCAAAAGCGCGGGCAGGCGCGGCGCTTTTCTTCCTTAAACGCAGCCCGCCTGATCTGCCCCGAAAAACAGCGCAGCCGCGCCGCGGCGGCTTACCAGTCGTCTTTCGGGGTGCGTTTCAGATCGTCGTAAAATTCAAAATATTTTTCCTCTTCGCTCTTTTCCCGCGCGAAGAGGTCTTCGTCCGGCTCCGCGCCGTCGTCGTCGAAATCCTCGCTTTGCCGCATCTTGTCGTATTCGCTCATTGTTTTTCCGCCCGTAACAAGCGCCCTCTTTTGCCCTGCCGAACGGCAGAACGGAGAAACCGCGCGGCGTTGTTTTCCTTCCGCGCAATTCTTATGCGACGAGCGCCGAATACGCGACCGTCGTCGCATATTATACCGCAATCAGACGTCTTTCGCAAAAAACGCCGCAAATATGAAAAAAAGGCGTTCGGAACGCCTTCTTTTCCGTTTTCTTAATCGACGAGTTCGAGGACAGCCATTTCAGCGGCATCGCCTTTTCTTTCGCTCAGCTTGTAGATCCTCGTATAACCGCCGCCCTGCCCTTTCTCTTCCTTTCTCGCCGCGTATTTGGGGGCGAGTTCGTTGAAGAGTTTTTCGATCAGCGGGTGGTTCACGTCCTTCGTTCTCGCCTTGTAGGCGGATTTCGATTCGCGCTCTCCCTTGATCTCCTGCAGGTCGTTGAGTTTTGCCATGATGCTCCTGCGCGCGCTCAGTTTTTTGGAGCCGTCCTTCACCACGGTCTTCACGCTCACTTTGCCCTTCGCGTCGGTCACCTCCACCTTCTCTTCGATGGTGTTTTCATAGGTGTTTACGGCGAGCGTGATGATTTTTTCGGCATAACGCCTCACTTCCTTCGCGCGGGCAAGCGTCGTTTCGATCTTGCCGTACCACAGCAGATAGGAAGCCTGATTTTTCAATAACGCTAATCTTTGCGTGGAGTTCACGCCTAATTTTCTTGGCACTTTCTTAGTCCTCCTTGTCCTTGAGCTTCAAACCCAAGCTCTCCAGTTTGTAAATCACTTCGTCCAAAGACTTTTTGCCGAGGTTGCGCACTTTGAGCATGTCGTCCTCGGTCTTCTTCGTAAGGTCCTCCACCGTGTGGATGTTCGCCCTCTTTAAGCAGTTGTACGAACGCACAGAAAGGTCCATATCCTCGATGGTCATTTCCAGGATCTTGATCTTCTTATCCTCTTCGGGCGGCACCAGAATGCCGATGTTGCCCACTTCGCTCAGCGTTACGAACATGCCGATGTGTTCCTGCATGATCTTCGCGGCGAGGGAAACGATGTCCCTTCCCGAAAACGCGCCGTTCGTCCACACTTCGAGGGTGAGTTTATCGAAATCCACGCTCTGGCCCACGCGGGTGGCCTCTACGTTGTAGCTCACCTTCTTCACGGGCGTATAGATGCTGTCGATGGGGATATTGTCGATGATGTCGGTCTTGTTGTACACCGCGCCCTTATAGCCGCGGCCGCGCCCGACGGTCAGCTCCATATCGAGAACGGCGCCGTCGTCCAGCGTGCAGATATACTGATCGGGGTTGAGCACTTCGATTTCCGCGTCGCTCGAAATATCTTTCGCGGTAACCACGGCGGGGCCTTCTTTGAAGAGCTTCACGTTCTTTTTGAAGTTCTTATCGACGCTCGCCGTCTTGATCGCAACGCATTTGAGGTTGAGGATGATCTCCGTCACGTCCTCCTTGATGTGGGGGATGGCGGTGAATTCGTGTTTCACGCCCTCTGCGAATTTCACGTTGGTGATGGCCGCTCCCGGCAGCGCCGAAAGCAGAATGCGCCTAAGGCAGTTGCCGATGGTCAGCCCGAATCCCTTTTCCAGGGGCTCCACCACGATCTTCGCATAACTTTTTTCTTCGTTTTCTTCCACTGCTATTTTCGGCATTTCAATTTCCATCATAAGAAATTTACCTCCTTGAAAAAATAGTTTCGGTATAACCCCCACGGGCATTCCTGCCGGAGCCGTGGAACGCTCCGTTTATCCCCCCGCGGCGGGCCACCTGAATTTTTACGCGATTTTATTATTTGGAATACAACTCGACGATGAGGTGTTCCGCGATCTGCGCGTCGATATCGTCTCTCTGCGGCAGCGCGATGATCTTGCCCGTAAGCGTTTCGGGGTCGAATTCCAGCCATTTGGGCATGGCGCCCACTTTCATCTGCTTGATTTCCGCAAAGAACTTGTTGTCCTTTTTGGTTTCCTTCACGGAGATGACGTCGCCCGCCTTCACGATGTAGGAAGCGATGTTGCACGGCCTGCCGTTCACCGCGAAGTGCGCGTGCGTGACGAGCTGGCGCGCTTCCGAGCGGGAAGAGCCGATCCCCATTCTGTAAATGACGTTATCCAGCCTTCTTTCGAGCAGGGAGAGCATGTTTTCGCCCGTGATGCCCTTCATTCTGTCGGCGCGTTCGTAATATTTTCTGAACTGCCCTTCCAGAACGCCGTAAATTCTCTTGCACTTCTGCTTTTCGCGCAGCTGCAGACCGTATTCGGAAACCTTCTTCCTGCCCGCGCCGTGCTGACCGGGAGGCGTGGGCCTCTTTTCGAGCGCGCAAACGCCTTTATAACATCTTTCGCCTTTCAGGAAGAGCTTGGTGCCCTCGCGCCTGCAAAGGCGGCATTTCGATTCCGTATATTTCGCCATAAGTCAATTCCTCCGTTATACCCTGCGTCTTTTCGGCGGCCTGCACCCGTTGTGCGGGATGGGCGACACGTCCTGAATGAGCGTGACCTCGATATCGCAGTTGGCGATCGCGCGGATCGCCGATTCCCTGCCCGAACCGGGGCCTTTCACGAACACTTCGGCAGATCTGAGCCCGTGTTCCTTTGCCGCGCGCGCCGCCGTTTCCGCAGCCTGCTGCGCCGCGAACGGGGTGCTCTTACGCGAACCTTTGAAACCGAGGCTGCCCGCGCTCGACCAGGAGATCACGTTGCCCTGCATATCGGTGATGGTGACGAGGGTGTTGTTGAAAGACGCCTGAATATGCACCTGACCCTTGTCTATTTTCTTGATATCTCTGCGTTTTTTGATAACTTTCTTCTTGACTGCCATGTCCTAAGCCCTCCTTACTTCTTGGTTGCCGTCTTCTTCTTCGCAACCGTACGGCGGGGTCCCTTGCGGGTTCTCGCGTTGCGCTTGGAGCTCTGTCCGCGCACGGGCAGGCTCTTTCTGTGGCGCACGCCCCTGTAACAGCCGATTTCCATCAGCCGTTTGATGCTCAGGTTCACCTCGCTCCTGAGGTCGCCTTCCACATGCAGATTGTGTTCTATATATTCCCTGAGTTTGGAAATGTCGTTTTCGTCCAGGTCCTTAACCCTGACATCGGGATCCACGCCCGTGGCCGCCAGGATCTTTTTGGAAGTCGGCAGCCCGATCCCGTAGATGTAGGTGAGGCCGATTTCCACACGTTTGTTGTTCGGCAGATCAACGCCGGCAATACGCGCCATAGTCTCTTAAACTCCTCCGTAATATTTTTTAATCTTCTCTATGTCAACCGCACGGCAGCCCGCTTCGGAATGAAAAGCGGCTCCGCTTCGTGCGACGTGTTTTCTTCCGGCTCCGAAAAAGAGCCGCGCTTTTTTGCGCTTCGCGGCGAGCCGCAAAACGCTGCGGACAGAACTCAGCCCTGCCGCTGTTTGTGGTTTTTGTTCTTGCTGCAAATCACCATGACTTTGCCGTTTCTCTTGATCACCCTGCACTTGTCGCACATCGGCTTTACAGAAGGTCTTACTTTCATTTTCCGTTTCTCCTTTATTTACGAGGTTGAGTTCAGTTTTTGCTGCGCCATACGATTCGGCCCTTGGTCAGATCGTACGGGCTCATTTCCAGTTTCACGCCGTCGCCGGGGATGATTTTGATGTAATTCATTCTCAGTTTTCCGGAAATATACGCCGTGATGATATGCCCGTTCGATAACTTCACCTTGAAGCTGGCGTTCGGTAACGCTTCCACGACCACGCCTTCGGTCTCTATGACATCGTCTTTAGACACAAACTCTTTCCTCCTACTCCTGTTTTTCGAAAACTTTGAGCAACTTTTTCAAACGGGCGTTGCCTACCCTTCCGCCCGCCGCGATGCGCGAGGCGATCTCTTCGGGCAGTCTGCCCGCAACTTCCACATGCCTGCCGTTCTTCTTTTTGGGATTTTCCGTTTTCCGCCGCGCGCCGTCTGCAATGTAGCAGAACCTGCCTTCCGTTTTCATCACGGCGAAAAATCCGTCGTCCCTGCCGCGGGAACATTTCACAACGTCTCCGCATTTCGGTTCGGTATGCATCTTTTCTCCTTACAGGGTCAGTATTTCCGCCCCGTCCTTCGTGATCAGCACCGTGTTTTCATAGTGCGCGGAGGGTTTTCCGTCCCTCGTCGCCACGCCCCAGCCGTCCGGCAGGAATTTCACATACCGTTCGCCGAGGTTGATCATCGGCTCGATGGCGATGGTCATGCCCGCTTTCAGGCGGATTCCCGTGCCCTTCTTGCCGAAGTTCGGCACGGAAGGATCTTCGTGCATCTGCCGCCCCACGCCGTGGCCTACCATTTCCCGAACGACCGAAAAGCCGTTCTCTTCCGCGTGCGTCTGCACGCGCCAGCCGATATCGCCGAGAGGCGTACCGTCCGAAAGGTCCTTCACCGCTTCGAAAAAGCATTCCCTCGTCACGTCGATGAGTTTTTTCTTTTCGGGGGAAATCTCCCCGATGTAAAAACTCCGCGCCGCGTCCCCCACGAAACCGTTTTTCACCGCGCCCACGTCTATGCTGACGATCACGCCCGGCCGCAGAACGGTATGTTCGTTCGGAATGCCGTGCACCACCATGTCGTCCAGCGAGATGCAGGAGGACGCCGGATAGCCGCCGTAACCCAAAAATGCGGGTTCCGCGCCGCAGTCCTTGATGTACTCGAACGCGATTTTATCGAGCTGCGCGGTCGTCATCCCCTCGCGGAGGCTTTTGCCCATCACTTCGAGCACGTCCCGCGTGATGCGGCACGGCTCGCGCATCGCCTCGATTTCCGCCGCGGTTTTGATGGTAATCATAGCGCTTTGAGCACCTTCTCCACGTCCGCGAACACCTCTTCGATGGCGCGGTCGCCGTCTATGCGTCTGAGCGTTCCCGCCTGCGCGTAGTAGTCGATGAGCGTTTCCGTCTGCGAAACGTAAACGTCCAGGCGGTTCTGCACGGTTTCCTCGTTATCGTCCTTGCGGATATAGAGTTTGCCGCCGCACTTGGGGCAGTTCTCCGCTCCGCCGAGCATATCCACGTGGAACGATTCGCCGCACTTTTCACAGCACCTGCGCCCCGTGAGCCTTCTGAGCAGTTTTCCGAGGGGCACGTCGATATCGAGCACGCAGTCGATTTTCACGAACTTTTCAAGCGCTTTCGCCTGTTCGAGCGTGCGGGGAAATCCGTCTAAAAGGAATCCCTTTTTGCAGTCCTCCCGCGCGAGGCGGTCCTCCACCATACGCACGGTAACGTCGTCCGGGCAAAGCTGCCCTTTGTCGATATAAGATTTCGCCAGCACGCCCAGGGGGGTCTTTTCGCGGATGTTTTCGCGGAACATATCCCCCGTGGAAACGTGCGGCAAACCGAATTTTTCTCCGATCAGCGAAGCCTGCGTTCCCTTTCCGGAACCCGGCGCGCCGAGTAATACGATATTCATTTTATTTCAAAAAGCCTTTATAGTTCTTCATCATGATCTGCGATTCGAGCGCCTGATTGAATTCGAGCGCCACCGAAACGACGATCAGAATACCCGTTGCGCTGAGCGCCATCGTCAAGGTCTGGTCAATGGCCCTGAAAATCAGCGTGGGCACCAACGCGATGACCGCGAGGTAAATCGCGCCGAACAGCGTAATCCTGTTGGAAACCCGTTTCAGATAGTCGGTCGTGGGCTTACCCGGGCGCGTACCCGGAATAAAGCCGCCGTTCTGCTGTATGCTCCTCGAAATCTCATCCGGCTTGAACTGGATCGCATTGTAGAAATACGCGAAGAACAGGATGAGGATGCACATCACGACCGCGTTGAGCCAGCTGCCCGTTCCCATGTAAGTGGTGTACCAGTTGTCGCTGGAAACGCCCACGAGGTTGATGATGAGATCGGGGAAAGACAGGATGGCGAACGCGAAGATGAGCGGCATAACGCCCGAAGAGTTCACCTTGATGGGGATGTGCGTGGACTGGCCGCCGTACATCCTTCTGCCCTTCACCTGTTTCGCATACTGCACGGGGATCTTTCTCTCCGCGTCGTTCACCGTAACGACCGCCGCAAAGATGAGGATTGCCGCAACGATAAACACGATGATCGTCCAGATCGCGGTCGTGATTTCACCCGTGAAGATGCCCATCATCGCCTGCCCCGCAGAGCAGATGATACCCGTGAAGATGAGGAGCGAAATCCCGTTGGAAACGCCGTAATCGGTGATCCTCTCGCCGATCCACATCGTGAGCGAAGCGCCCGCCGTGTAGATGATGACGAGGGCGATATAGCCGAGCCATCTCAGGTTCTCGCCGAACAGCTGATCGAATTCGATGTTGCCCGAAAACCCGATGGTGATGCCGATCGCCTGCGCGACGGCGAGGACGATGGTTACATACCGCGTGATCTGCGCGATCTTCTTTCTGCCCTCTTCGCCCTGCTTGGAAAGCCTTTCGAGCGCGGGGATACCCACGGTGAGGAGCTGAATGATGATGGACGCGTTGATATACGGCCCGATACCCATGGCGAACAGCGTGCCGTATTGCAGCGCGCCGCCGCTGA
>CALVZR010000137.1 GCA_944372565.1 uncultured Clostridia bacterium
AGCGCGATTTCCGTTTGCCCGACCGAAACCGTTCCCCCGACCGAAACCGCGCCGCCGTTTACGAGGGCGAGCGCCTTTTCCGCGAGCGGCAGCAGATATTCCGCTTCCGTATATTCCCCTTCGGGCGCGCTCACGCCCGTCCCGACTGCCAGATCGAAGATCCGTGCCGTAAAACCGCCGCCGGAAACGCTCAACGTAAGATCTTCGGGAGAAAACACGATCTCCAGCCCGAATGCGGAGATACGGATCTCCCCGTTTTCCACACTGATCTTATCGAGGACGTCCCCCGCGATCAGACCGGAAAAGAGTTCCGCAAGGTTTTCAAAAGAAAGCCCCTGCGCATTGAATTCCGCACCGAACATCGAGAGGATCTTTTTTGCATCGGCGGCGTCCCCCTTGAGGGCGAGCGCTCCCGCGCGGGCGTAAAGCTCGCCCCCGAAAAAGGTGAGCTGCGCCTCGACGCCGGAGATCTCTGCCGAAACGGCGGCGCAGAGTTCTTCGGAAAAATCCAGACTGACCGCCGCCGTCGCGGCGACGCCGCCCGCATTCACTTCCGCGGAAAAAGACACGGCGCGCCGTTCCGCGATCCCGGAAACGAGGGCCGCTGCTTTCCCGAGATCGATCCGTCCGACTGCGGCGATGAGTTCCGGCACGGATTCTATTTTTTCGTCGCAGAACTTTTCCGCGATATAAATATATTGTTTGATGTCCGTATAACCGTCGGCAACGGGATCGAGTTTGGCTTTCAGTTTTTCTTCGGGTGCGCGGATCTCCGTCAACCCGAAAGAGAGGTTTTCCCCCGCCGCAAGCGAAAACGTTTTAAGATCGCGTTCCGAACTCACCTCCAATAGGATGCTCACGCCCTCTGCGAGGGGGATATCGTAGCTGAATCCTTCCTCCGTCTTTTCTCCGGAGATCTCCGCCATGAGGGGCAGAAGCGAGGTCGCATCGAAATCCGAAAGCAGGTCGAAAACGGTTTGCACGTTGAGCCCGGCGATCTCGAAAGGAGGATAGATTTTTTCTCCCGTTTCCCCCTCCGTAAACGAAGGCTCCCTTCCTTCCGCCAGCGCGGAAAGCCGCTCCGCCACTTCGGGCAGATCGGCGAGATCGAAATATAATTTTGCACCGAAAGCGTCTAAAAACACGCAGTTTTGCCCGTCCTCCGCCTGAAAACCGAGCGAAGCGGGAACGCCGGAAATTTCCGTATCGATATAGGCGAGGATCGCCCCGTCCAGGGAAATCTGCAAATTGCCTGAAAGGGAGATCTCCCCCGCGCGCAGGACGAACTGCCCCTCTGCATCGGAAGCGAACAGGCGGAAAAAAGCCTCGCCGAGAGCCTGCGTGCTCTCATCGACGGGGAGAACGATCTCCCCCGGCTCTTCCGTGACCGCCCCCTGTTCCTTCTTCGTATCCGATTCTCCGCAGGATATGAAAAAAGCGGAAAACGCGGCGATCGCGATGATCAATAAAATGATTTTCTTTTTCATGCTTCCCCTCTCGGTTTACCTGTCGTCGGGCAGAATGTTTTCGTATTTTTCCTCTTCCGTGAGCGCGGAAAAACCCTCTTCCCCGGAATAAAAATATTCCTCGTCCATCACGGCGTCGCACGCGATGCTGAAACCGTAATCGATAAAATATTTTTCCCGCATGTTCGTCTTGCGCAGGATAAAATCTTCGCCGAAATACAACGTGTAGAGCACGCTGCCGCCGTCGAAAGAGGCGTTCTGGCCGCTCATGCCCCGCATCTGCACGGCATAGCCCTCGGTCGCGCCGACGGGATCGAGTTCGAGTTCGAGCGCGTAAAGCCCTTCTTCCTCTTTTAAAACGGCGGAGAGCAGGGTCTCCTCCGTAACGGAATAATTGCTGAAAGCGAACGGCAGCAGGCCGTATTTCGCGATATACGCAAGCTCGCTCTGTTCCTTTCCGTTTTTCTCTTCCCCGTTGCCTTTGTTATCGTATCTTTTGATCTTTACGAACTTTTCCTCTATATTGAAATACCCGTCGAGCGTGAACGTGGTTTTATCCGCCATGCTGTCCCCCGTGGAACGCATTGCCCAATGCATGAACCCGCCGCCGAGTTTCTTTTCGCTCTCGATGGTCACCTTCACGGTGTTGAGCGAATCGGTATATCCCGATGATCTCATATATACGTCGGTTTGCATGAGAAGGGTATGATACACCCGCCCGAACATCCCGTAATAATCGCCGTCCGCCACAAATTCCGCAACGCTCTTTTCTGCATCCGCCGCGCTCGGCTCATAGTATTCCCGGATCGCCTCGATGGTCATATACTCCGCGGGGATCTCGGCCTGCGGCGCCGTCGCCCTGCCGTACAGAAAACCGGCAAACAGCCCCGCCGCCAGCAATACGAGCTCCAACAGCACGATCACCGCGATTTTCAGCGCCCTGCGGCCGCCGCTTCGCGAAACGGTTTCCACGGAAACCGACGCGCCAATTTCTTCCGTCATTACTTTTCGCCTTTTTGTCATAATTTTTTATTACATTTATTCTATCACCCGACTTTCGTTCCGTCAATCCTTTTTCGCAAAAAAGTTGCGCGCGGCGCGAAATTTAACCTTGGCTTAACGCTGAAAAACCGCCCGCGGGGCGGGCGGAGAAAGGGGCGGCGGCGTTTTTTTTGCATAAAAAAATCCCCCGAAAGCGCGCTTTCGGGAGATTTTGCCTTTTAATTTATTCTTCCACGCGGATCAGGCTGTCAACGGAAAACACCTCTTCCATCGCGCCGAGTTTTTCCAGCGTTTTGCGCACGGAAAATTCCTGCGTTTCGTGCGTGATGATGACGAGCGGCACGCCGTTTTCGCTGCCCACGTCCTGTTTTACCTCTTTCAGGCTCACGCCGTATTTCGCGAACACGCCCGAAATTTTGAAAAGCACGCCCGCTTTGTCCGCCACCGTGAGGCGGATGAAATATTTCGTGGTGAAATCGGTTACGAATCTGGTGTTTTTATCCGCTTCCTTGGTGTTTTCAAAAGTGGAATAGGCGATTTCGGGATGTTTGCCCGCATAGAGGATATCGCTCACGATGGCGCTCCCCGTGGGCAGCGCGCCCGCTCCCCTGCCGTAGAGCATCACCTCGCCCACGCTGTCGCCCACGAGTTTGACGGCGTTGAAGGAATCGTTCACCGAGGCGAGCATACTCCCTTCCGGAACGAAGGCGGGGTGCACGCGCACCTCCACGCCCGCGGAAGTGTCCTTGCCGATGGCGAGCAGTTTGATTTTATAGCCGAGTTTCCTGCCGTAGGCGATGTCTTCGGCGGTGATCTTCGTAATGCCTTCGCGGTACACGTTTTCGAGCGGGATGCGCTTGTTGAAGGCCATACTCGAAAGGATGGAAAGTTTATACGCCGCGTCGAACCCTTCCACGTCCGCCGTGGGGTTGAATTCCGCATAGCCGAGGCGCTGCGCCTCTTTGAGCGCGGTTTCGTAGTCGCTGCCTTCCTGTTCCATCTTGGTGAGGATAAAATTCGTCGTGCCGTTAATGATGCCCGCAAGCGAAACGATGTGGTTTGCCTGCGTGCCGTCGGTCAGCGTGCGGATGATGGGCACGCCGCCCACGCAGCTCGCCTCGAAGAGCAGCCCCGCGTTCATCTTCTTCGCCTCCGCTTCCAGCTCGTACCAATATTTGCACACGAGTTCCTTGTTGGAGGTGACCACGGTTTTCCCGCTCATCAGCGCCTGCAGCACGAAGCTCCTGGCGGGCTCTGTGCCGCCGATCACTTCCACCACCACGTCCACGTTCGGGTTGGAAATCACTTCCTCGATGGAAGAGGCGATCTTTTCCTCCTCCACGCCGAGATCGAGGGCGCGCTGTTTGTTCTTTTCCAGAACGCACTCCACGGTGACGTCCAGTTTCTGCGTCCTGCGGTAATATTCGCGGTTATCCGTGAGGATCTTATAGGTACCGCCCCCGACGACGCCTAAACCCAAAATGGCAACACCCAACTTCTTCATTGCTAAGCCTCCGTTTTCTTGTTCAGATCGTAAATCAGCCTCAGGCCTTCCAGCGTCAGCGTCCGATCGACTGCATTTATGCACGTAACCTCTCCCTTCACGAGTTTCGCCATCCCCCCCGTCGCCACGACGGTGAGTTTTCCGAACCCCGTTTCCGATTTTATCTTATCGATGATTTTTTCCACCAGCCCCGCCATACCGAACACGATGCCCGCCTGCATGGCGTTTTCGGTGTTTTTGCCGAGCACGCTCTTGGGCGCTTCGAGTTCGATCATGGGCAACTGCGCCGTTCCCGTAACCAGGCTCGCCAGCGCGGTTTTCATTCCCGGCGCGATGATCACGCCGATGAGTTCGCCCTTCGCCGAAACGACGTCGAACGTCGTTGCCGTGCCGAAATCGATCACCACCACGGGCCCGCCGTATTTTTTATAGGCGCTCACGCTGTTCACGATGATGTCCGCGCCCACTTCCCTCGGATTTTCCGCCTTAATGTTCAGCCCCGTCTTTACGCCGGGTCCGACGACGAGCGGCTTCACTCCGAAGAAATATTCGCACATGTGGCAAACCGTATAATTGAGCGTGGGAATGACCGAGGAAAGGATAACCCCGTCGATCTCTTTCAGAGAGATCCCCGAAGTGGAAAGCAGGTTGGTGAGCACCGCGCCGTATTCGTCCGCCGTCTTTTTGACGTGCGACGCCACGCGGAAACTCGCCGCCAGTTTATTCCCGTCGAACACCCCGTATTTGATATTGGTATTTCCCACATCGATCGCAAGAAGCATGCTTATTACACCTTATTCCCCTTCTCCCCCCGAAAAGAACGAAAGGCAGGGGAAGAAAAACGTCGGATTTCGTCGAAAATCAACGCGCGCCCCGCCGCGCCGCGCGGAGCGCCGCGTAGATCGCGGGCGAAACCGCCAGGTTGACGGCAAACTCCACCAAAAAATTCATCTGCTCGACCTGCTCG
>CALVZR010000138.1 GCA_944372565.1 uncultured Clostridia bacterium
AACATAATTATATATTTTTTTTGCGGCGAGAGAGTTGCCGAAATACGGGAAAAAAAGAAAATGACGGGGAATTTTGACGAAAACGAAATCGTGGCGCGGCTGTGCGCGATAGAAAAGGAGTTGGAAAAGCGCCGCTCTTCGGACAGGCTCGCCGCCTACAACAAGGGAAAGAAGGTGCATAAAAAGCAGATCGCCTTCCACAAATGCAAAAAGCGCAACCGCTGGGTGTTCGGGGGCAACCGCACGGGCAAGACGGAGTGCGGCGCGGCGGAGTGCGTGTATATGGCGCGCGGGTGCCATCCCTATCGCAAGAACAGAAAAGACGTGTTCGGCTGGGTGGTGTCGCTTTCCACGCAGGTGCAGCGGGACGTGGCGCAGAAAAAAGTGCTCTCCTTCCTGCGCCCGGACTGGATCGCCGATATCACGATGCTTTCGGGCAGGAAGGACAGCCCGGAATACGGCGTGATCGACCAGATCAAAATCAGGAACGTGTTCGGGGGCGTTTCGGTCATCGGGTTCAAATCGTGCGATCAGGGGCGGGAGAAGTTTCAGGGCAGTTCGCTCGATTTCGTGTGGTTCGACGAGGAGCCTCCCCGCGAAATCTACGAGGAATGCCGTATGCGCGTGCTCGACAGGAAAGGGGATATCTTCGGCACGATGACGCCGCTGAAAGGGCTGACCTTCGTTTACGACGAAATTTTTCTGAACGCCTCGGGTTCGAAAGAGGTATGGTTCGAGTTTATGGAGTGGGGAGATAATCCCTTTCTCGATAAAAAGGAGATCGCCTATCTCGAAAGCACGCTTTCCGCCGAACAGCTCGAAAGCAGGAAATGCGGCTTTTTCAGGAGCGGCACGGGGCTGGTATATCCCGAATTCGGGGAGAAAAACATCATAGAACCCTTTTCGGTGCCCGAGGAGTGGCAGTGCGCCGTTTCCATAGACCCCGGGCTCAACAACCCGCTTTCCGCGCATTGGTACGCCGTGGATTACGACGGCAATATCTACGTCGTGGCGGAACACTACGAGGCGGGGCGGGACGTTCGGTATCACGCGGCGAAGATCAAGGAAATCTCCGCGCGGCTGGGCTGGAAAACGGACGCGAAAGGGCGGATTTACGCCCTCATCGATTCGGCGGCGGAACAGCGCACCCTCGCCGCGGCGAAGAGCGTGAGCGAACTTTTTTTTGAGCACGGCATTTTGGCGGATACGCGGGTGAACAAGGACGTTTTCAGCGGCATCCAGCGGGTGAAAGGGCTGCTTTCCCCCGTTTCGGGCGGGGCGCGGCTCTTCGTGTTCAAAACGTGCGTGAATATGATACGGGAGTTCAGAAGTTACTGGTGGGGCGAGGGGGACAGGCCGAAAAAGACGGACGATCACGCCATGGACGAGCTGCGCTATTTCGCGATGAGCCGCCCGGAAAACAAGCTGCCCGCGGAGAAAAGCCCGCTTTTAAAGGCGAAGGAAAAACTCATCCGCCAGAAGGGTGCGGGGCGATATACGGGGGTGTTTCATTGAGATGTGAAGGAAAGTAAGGACAAGGCGCTCGAACGCGCGCTGAAAAAGAAGGCGTTCGGCTACGACGCGGAGGAGGTGACCGAGGAATACGCCGCGGCGGACGGGGAGATGAAACTCGTGAAGAGAAAAGTCACCAAAAAGAACGTGCCGCCCGATCTTTCCGCCATCCGCATCCTGCTCGAAGGGAGCGGGGGCGCGGAAACGATGAGCGACGAAGAACTCGAAGCGGAGCGGGCGCGGCTGCTCGCCCTGCTTTCGGAGAGGAAAGGAGGAGAAAAGTGAAGGAAAAAAAGGAGGAGCGCGAGGCGTACGCCGAAGAACTCGTCGCCTTTGTGGAGGCCGAATACGAGCGCAGGCGGGAAGAGCGCGCGCCGCTCGAAAGGCAGTGGGAACTCAATCTCAACTTCCTTGCGGGCAGGCAGTATATGGGGCTTTCTTCCCGCGGGGAACTCGTGGAGGACGGCAAGGCGTTTTTCTGGCAGAGCCGCGGGGTGTTCAACCACATCGCGCCCATCGCGGAAAGCCGCATCGCGAAGCTGGGGAAAATAGACCCCGTGCTGCGGGTGCGGGCGAGGAGCGGCGGCGACGGGGAAGTAAACGGGGCAAAACTTTCCGAACGCCTGCTCTCGGGCGCGATGGAGCGGCTGGAAGTGAGGCGGACGGTCGCGGAAACGACGGCGTGGTCGGAAACGTGCGGCACGGGATTTTACAGGATCGGCTGGGACGAAGGCGGCGGAAACGGCGGCGACGTATATGTGGAATGCGTGCCGCCCTTCGAAATCTACCCGGATTGGCCCGCCGCGGGGGCGGAGCGCGCGAAGAGCGTGATCCGTGCGCGCGTGGCGGACGCGGACGAACTTTCCGCGGTGTACGGGAAGGCGGTTTCGGGAAAAGAGGAGGAAACCGTTTCGCCAACGGGGGAGAAGAGGACGGTGAAGAACGCCGTTACCCTGCTCGAATATTACGAACGCCCGTCGGCGCGCGCGCCGCAGGGGAAATACATCGTAACGGCGGGCGGGGCGCTGCTCTTTTCGGGCGCGCTCCCTTACGAAAACGGCGAGAACGGCAAAAGGGAACTGCCCTTCGTGCGGCAGGTTTCGGTGGAGGTTACGGGCAGTTTCTTCGGGCAGAGCGTCATCGAGCGGCTCATTCCCGTGCAGCGGGCGTTCAACGCCGTGAAAAACCGCAAACACGAATTCATCAACCGCCTTTCGATGGGCGTGATGAACGTGGAGGACGGTTCCGTGGATACCGAAGAGCTGGCGGAAGAGGGGCTTTCGCCGG
>CALVZR010000139.1 GCA_944372565.1 uncultured Clostridia bacterium
CCTGTATGCGGACGCGCACGCCCCGAAAGGCGGGGAAAAGGCTACGTTTTACGAATGCTGCGCCCTCTGCGCCGC
This sequence comes from uncultured Clostridia bacterium, assembly GCA_944372565.1. GTDB lineage: Bacteria > Bacillota > Clostridia > Christensenellales > Borkfalkiaceae > UMGS775. Next base: position 76 of record CALVZR010000139.1, read on the forward strand.
GGCGGCGGAAGAGGCGGAAACCTTTTCCCGCCTGAAAGAGGCGCAGGCGCATTTCGCGCGGCTCTCGCTCTATGCGGAGGCCGCGGGCGCGGGGGAATTTCTGCGCGCCGTTTTGAGCGATACGTCGCTCGAACTGCGCATCGCCGCCTCGCCCGACGGGGCGCGGCGGCTGCGCCGCGTGGAGCGCTTCGTGGCGGAGGCGGACGCCTCCGGCTGTACGGTGCGGGAATTTTTGCAGCGGATCGAGCGTTCGGACGGCGGCGTGGAACTGAGCGAGGCGGCGGGGGAGGATTCGGTGAAGATCGTCACCATCCACGCCTCCAAGGGGCTGGAATACCCCGTGGTGTTCGTCGCGGGGCTGGACGGGAAGTTCAATTTTTCCGATTCCGCGGCGCGCATCGTGAAAAAGCGGGAATACGGGTTCGCCGTGCCGTATTACGACGATGAAACCAAAACCGTTTCGGATACAATTTTCCGCAAATTCCTCAAACGCGAAGTGAAAAAGGACACCGTGCGCGAGGAGCTCCGCCTGTTTTACGTGGCGCTCACGCGGGCGAAATATTCCCTGCACCTCGTGGGCGTGAATACCGTTTTCGGCGGCGAGAAGGTGGAAAACGCGGGCAAATACGCCCATTTTCTGCCCGTCGGGCTCCCCGTGAACGCGCGGGGCGCGGGCGAAAACGGGAAACGTGCGGAAACCGGGCGGATCATCGTGGAGGAAAAGGACGACGAACTTTGCGCGATGATCGGCAAAAACCTCGCGTTTTGCTATCCGTACGCCGCCGATACCAGACTCCGCCTGAAAACCTCGGTTACCGCCGCGGCGGCGCGTTTTGAAGAGGATGATTACAATTATCTCGATTTCGGCGAGGAAACCAACATAGAGCGCGGCATCGCCATGCATAAATTTATGGAACATCTCGATTTCGGCGCGAAGGACGCGGCGGCGGAGATTGCGCGGATGAAGAAGGAAGGGCTGCTCGCGGAAGAGGACGTTTCCCTCCTCGATACGGGCGCGCTGCAAAGGCTGCTCGATAGCGGAGTGTTCGCCATGCTCGACGGCTATGAACTTTACCGCGAACAGTGGTTTATGGCAAACGTGCCCGCCTCCCTTGCCGGGCTGGAAGGGAGCGAGATCGCGTTGCAGGGCATCATCGACCTCTTGTGCGTGAAGGGGGAAGAGGCGGTTATCGTGGATTACAAATATTCTTCCAAAGACGCCGATTCCCTCGCGCGGACCTACCGCGGGCAGCTCGCGCTCTACCGCTATGCCGCCGAAAAGACGCTCGGGCTCCGCGTGCGCGCGTGCTATCTCGTCAGCCTGGCGGAGGCGAAAATCATCGCGCTCTGATCTTTTTTTGCAAAAATTTTCCCGCAGGAAGGGTAATTCGACGTTTTTTGCCGAAAAATCGGAAAATCAGGCAAAATCCGCCCCCGAAAACGTGCGAAAATTGCGGTAAACGTTTTATTCGAGGTGGAGTTATGTTCGATTCCTTTACGGATGGTTTTTCCCTGTTCGCCGCACGGTGCTACGCGGGGGCGGCGATCGCGGCGAACGCCCTCATCGTGGGGCTGTTCGCGCTCTTTCTGTTCTTAAAAAACAAGCGGCCGTATTTCTTTTTGGGCGGCGCGGTTACGGCGATGGAATGCGCCGTGCTCTTCGGCGCGGGCAAGGAAAGCGCCGCCGTGCTCTTTACCGCGCTTTCCCTTTCCGCCGTGTGCCTTTTTTCGGCGGTTTTGCGTATGCAGCGGAGCGCCGACGGCAAAAGAGAAGAGGCGAAAGCCCGCGAATACGTGCGCACGCTCGAAAGCAAGTTAAAAGCGCCCGTGCGGACAGAACGCGCCGAAAGCGCCCTCTCCGCGCCGCAGTTTTCCTCCGACGCGGACGTGAAAAAGAGCCTTTCTCTTTCCCACGCGCGCAGCGTGATCGAGCGGCTGCATTTTTTCGACCTGTCCGCGTCGGATAAAAACAAGTTGAACGAACTGGAATTTTCCCTCTCCGCTATGGAAAAGGACGAAGTGCCCCTTTCCGCGGTGAACGAAAAACTCTCCTCGCTCATCCGCATGCTGGCAAAATACGGCGCGTAAACGCAAAAACCGCCCCTCGGAAAGCAAAATGCTTTCCGAGGGGCTTGTTTTTTTAAGTCCGTTTCGTTTAAGCGGGCTTTTTTTCAAATACCCGCACGGCGAGGCAGGTCATATCGTCCGCCTTGCGCCCGCCCGAAATGCGCAGCGCTTAGCCGAGCACGCCGTCCGCGAGTGTCTGCGGGTTTTTGGCGGGCTGTTTCTGCAGAAAATCGATGAGGGAAGAGGACGTGCCGAAGGCGTCGCTCACGCCGTCGGTCACGAAGAGCAGCACGTCGCCGCCGCTGAGCGTGTCGCTGGTGATGCTGGGCGCGAGGTCGTCCAGTATGCCCATGGGCAGGGAGGAACCCTCCACGATCTTGATGCCGTCCTGCGTTAAAATAAAGCCGTAGGGCGCGCCGAATTTGATGAAGTCCGCCGCGAGGGTGTTAAGGTCGAACACGCACACGTCGAGCGCGGCGAAACTGTCCTCGGTGTTCACGGCGAGCAGTTTGTTCACGGTGTTCATGATGAGCGGACTGCTCATTCCCGCCTTGTAAAAACTTTCGATGAGAGAAAGCGAGGCGTCCGAAATGCTTTCGGCATACGCGCCGCTCCCCATACCGTCGGAGAGCGCCACCAGAAATTTATCCCCTTCCAGCCGCTGCACGCAGTGCGTGTCGCCGCACTTCGCGCTGCCGTCTTTGTTCACGGAGGCGATGCCGAACACCGCGTCGTAGCGGGAATTGCGCGAAAGCATAACGTAAATTTTATCCTCCTGCACGAACGCGCGTTCGGCGATGCGCATGGGCGCGGCGAGGCAGGCGCTCACGATGCGTTCGAGCTTGGAAACGGCAAGTTCCTCCCCGCACAGGATCAGGCTGACGTTCACGTTTTCGCCCTCCCCGTAGATGAGCACTTCGTCCGCGATCACGCCGCCGCGTTTGAGGGCGGCGGAAAGGCTGCGTTCGAGGTTGTTTCTGTATTTGAGCGTCTGTCCCGTTTCAAACGCAAGCCCCTTTAAGATCTCCGCAATGCCCAGCGCCTGCCCCGCGATGAGGCGGCGGCTCTTGTCGTAATTCATCTCGTCCACGAGGTGCGTGCGGTATTCGGCGAGCATCTTGTTCACGCAGAAGATCATATTGTTCGCGCGGATGCAGTTGTCGGCGATCTCCTTCGGCACGTCGATGAAGGAAACCTTCCCCTTCGCCATTCCGATGCCGAGCAGTTTTTCGAGGGCGAGGGAAGAGGGCACTTTCTTGGCTTTGCAGCGGGCGCGGTTGTCGCATTCCGCGCACACCGAAGAGGCGATCTCGGTAAGCAGGTGCTTTTTCGCCGCTTCCTCGCCCGGGCCTTCGCGTTTGAGGTCGGTGAGCACTTTGCCGATTTCGAGGAACACGCCCGAAAGTTCGTACAGCCTGTTGGAGAGGATGGAGCGGTTTCGGTTGACGGTTTCGCGGAGAAGCTGTTTTTCGCGGAAGAGGTAGAGCTTTTCTTTGAGCTGCGCCAGAAATTTCGCGGGGATCAGGCAGAACAGGAGGGCGCCGCCGATGGAAAAGAGCGCGTCCGCCACGCCGTAGGGCGCCACGTGAAACAAACTCATCGCCGCAAAATCGGCGAGCGGCACGGCGACTGCCGGAAGATAGCGCGAAATTTTGCAAACCGAAAGCGCGGCGAGCGCGTAGAACACATACAGGCCTATGTAGGAAAGGTCCCCGTAAAACACGGCGGCGGAAACGCCGAATACCGCCGCCGCCACCGCGGAAACGCCCACGGCGTAGATATACGTGACGGCGAGGATCAAAAATACGGAAACGATTTTCCACACGCCGGGATGCAGCAGGTTGCACACGCCCGCGCCCGCCAGCGCGGCGCACACTGCCGCAGCGGCGATCTCTTCGAAATCGCTCTTGTATTTGAGGCGCTTTACGAGGGCGCACCGCAGCGCGGGGATACATACGGCGGTGAGGGCGGCGGTGAGCACGCCGGTTGCGATCTTCACGTATAGTCCCGCGTCCGCCATCAGGTAATAGGGGATGAGCGCGGCGGAAACGTAGAGGAGAAGTTCGGCTTTCGGCCGGGTTTTCATACCGCGGTAGATGAGAAAGACCGCCGCCAAAAACGCCCCGCCGATCGCCGCCGGCGCGAAGAGGCCGGTCATTCCCGCGGCGAGGAAGGAAAGCAGGAACAGCCCCGCCGTAACGAGGGGCGAAAAGCCCATATAGAGGAGGGCGGCGAACGCCGGGAACTGCAGAGGCAGCGGCGTGAAGGACGCGCCCGCGAAGAGCGTCATCAGGGCGAACGCCGCGGCGTATTTGACCGCGGCGCGCACGTCGAATTTCTTAAACAAACGTCCGATACGGTATTGTGTTTTCATCATGCGAACATCATAACAAAACGCGCGCGGGGAAAATCGGGGGATTTTGCCGTTTTATGGGGAATGTTGACATCGATAAATTTTTTTTATGGCAAGTATCACGAAATATTTTACCGAAAGTTGAGGACAAAACGCGAAAATTATAGTACAATAAAGAAAAACGCATCAAAGGAGATGGAAAAGATATGATAAAAGTCGGGATCATCGGTTACGGGAACCTCGGCAAAGGCGTGGAAAAGGCGGTGAACGCCGCGGCGGATATGGAGCTTGTCGGCGTGTTCACGCGGCGCAGCCCCGAAAAGACGAAAACCGTTTCGGGCGCGAAGGTCTATTCCGTAAACGATCTGGAAAAGTTCGCGGGGAAAGCGGACGTGATGGTGCTCTGCGGCGGCTCGGCGACCGATCTGCCCGAGCAGACGGCGAAATACGCCGCCCTCTTCAACGTGGTGGACAGTTTCGATACGCACGCCAATATCCCCGAACACCTCGCCGCGGTGGACGCCGCCGCCAAAAAGGGCGGGCACGTGGGGGCGATCAGCGTGGGCTGGGATCCCGGCCTGTTCTCGCTCGCGCGTATGATCTTCGGCGCGGTTCTGCCCGAGGGGAAGGATTATACTTTCTGGGGCAGGGGCGTTTCGCAGGGGCACAGCGACGCCATCCGCCGCGTGAAGGGCGTGAAGGACGCGCGGCAGTACACCGTTCCCGTGCAGAAGGCGGTGGACGCGGTGCGTTCGGGGGCGATGCCCGAACTTTCCACGCGCGAGAAACACACCCGCGAGTGCTACGTCGTGCTCGAAGAGGGCGCGGACGCGGCCGCGGTGGAGCGCGAGATCAAGGAAATGCCCAATTATTTTGCCGATTATGAAACGACGGTGCATTTTATTTCCGAAGAGGAACTGAAAGAAAAGCACGCGGGGCTGCCGCACGGCGGGTTCGTGCTGCGGAGCGGCAAGACGGGGGAGAACAGCCACCTTCTGGAATTTTCGCTCAAACTCGATTCCAACCCCGAATTTACGGGCAGCGTGCTCACGGCGTACGCGCGTGCGGCGGCGCGGCTTGCGGCGGAGGGGAAGAGCGGCGCGATGACGGTGTTCGACATCGCCCCCAAATACCTTTCGGAAAAAGATTCCGCCTTCCTTTCGGCGCATTTGCTGTAAAAAGACTTTACAAAATCTTAAAAACAGGGTAAAATAAAATCCCGAGTCGGTTATACGGTCGCGGCGGCGGAAACGCCGATGAGGAAAGTCCGAGCATCATAGAGCAGGGCGCAGGAGAAATCCCTGTGGAGGCGACTTCAAGGAAAGTGCAACAGAAATAAACCGCAAACTTTTGTTTGCAAGGGTGGAAAGGCGAGGTAAGAGCTCACCGTTTCTCCGGCGACGGAGAAAGCCATGTAAACCCCGTCCGATGCAAGATTGGGAAACTGCCTATAAGGCTGCTCGCTTGGCAGTTTCGTTTATATCGCTCGATCCCGCGGGTAACCGCGGGGCTAGATAAATGACCGTACACGACAGAACTCGGCTTACAGACCGACTCGGAACTTTGAAAACCGTGCCGCCCGCGCAATTTTGCGCGGGCGGCTTTTTGTCAAACGATTGACTTTTTCCCCCGATATAGTATAATGAAAAGAAAGGAGTGCGGTATGGATAAAAAGGCTTTTTATAAAATCGGCTACGGCTTGTACGTGCTTACGGTAAACGACGGCAAAAAGGACAACGGAATGGTGAACAACACCTTTATGCAGATCACCTCCGATCCGTTCGAGGTGGTCGTGGCGGTGAATAAGGCGAACTATTCGCACGATGTTCTTGCAAAAACTCGGAAATTCAATTTGTCGGTGCTGAGCGAGGACGTTACTTTCGACGTTATCCGCCGTTTCGGCTTTCAGAGCGGCAGGGACGCGGATAAATTCGACGGGTTCGGGAGCTGTTTCAAAATGCCCAACGGCATATACGCGCTCAACAACCGCTATGCGAACGCCGTTTTTTCGTGCAGCGTGAAGGAAACGATGGAGTTTTCCACGCACACGCTCTTCCGCGCGGAAGCGGAAAACGCCCTCGTTCTGAGTGACAGGCCCACCTGCACCTACGATTTTTATCAGAAGAGCGTGAAACCCAAACCGCAGGCGCCCGCGGGGAAAACGGTATGGCGGTGCCGCGTGTGCGGCTACGAATACGCGGGAGCAACCCCGCCCGAAGATTTCGTGTGCCCGATCTGCAAGCACCCCGCAAGCGATTTTGAAAAGATAGAAAAATAACAAAACGCACCCCGCGGGCGGGGTGCGTTTTGTTGCGCGTTATTTTTTCAGATAGACCATTAAAACGGCGATGTCCGCGGGGTTGACCCCCGAAATGCGCCCCGCCTGGCCGGGGTTGAGCGGGCGGATCTTCGCGAGTTTCTGCCGCGCCTCGATCCTAAGCCCGGAGATCGCCATATAGTCGATGTCCTCGGGCAGCGCCTTTTCTTCCAGGCGTTTGGCGCGCTCGATCTGTTCGAGGGCGCGCTCCAGATAGCCCGCGTATTTCGCGTCCGTTTCCGCGCTTTCCAGCACGTCGGCGGGGATGTTTTCAAACGCCCCGAAAGTTTCTTTGATCTCTTTCGCGGGAATGCCCCGCCGCACGAGGTCGGCAAAACTTACCGCGCCGTTGGGCGCGGCGCCGCCGTGCGCCGCGATGAGTTGCCCCGCCTCGGAGGGCGTTTTTCTCGTTTCCATTTCGGCTTTCGCCCGTTCGTACGCCTCTTTGCGGCGGCGGTAAATTTTCCACCGCCTGTCGGTAACCAGCCCGCATTTTCTGCCGAGTCCGGTCAGGCGGAAATCGGCGTTGTCCTGCCGCAAAACGATGCGGTGCTCCGCGCGGGAAGTCATCATTCGGTAGGGCTCGTTGGTGCCCTTGGTCACGAGGTCGTCGATTAAAACGCCGATATACGCCTCGTTTCTGCCGAGCACGATCTGCTCTTTCCCGCGCAGGGCGAGGGAGGCGTTCAGCCCGGCGATCAGCCCCTGCGCCGCCGCCTCTTCGTATCCGCTCGTGCCGTTGATCTGCCCCGCGGTGAAGAGGTTTTTCACCCCCTTGTATTCCAGCGTGGGGAGCAGGGCGAGGGAGTCTATCGCGTCGTATTCGATGGCGTATGCGTAGCGCATGATCTCGCAGTGTTCCAGCCCCCGCACGGTGCGGTACATTTCCCGCTGCACTTCGTGGGGGAGGGAAGTGGACATCCCCTGCACGTAGATCTCGTTCGTATCGCCGCCTTCGGGCTCCAGAAAGAGCTGGTGGCGGTCCTTGTCTGCAAAGCGCACCACCTTGTCCTCGATGGAAGGGCAGTAGCGCGGACCCACGCCCTTGATCACCCCCGCGTACAGCGGGGCGCGGTGCAGGTTGGCGCGGATGATTTCGTGCGTTCTTTCGTTTGTGTAGGTGAGATAGCAGGGCGTCTGCTTTTTCGGCACGCC
>CALVZR010000140.1 GCA_944372565.1 uncultured Clostridia bacterium
TGGACGGGAACGGCGGAACGACCGAAAACGGAAAGACTTCCGTTACACTAATTATCTTCTCTTATGGTTATTGTGTCGCGCGAGTTCTACCCCGCGACCCTACCCGTTGTACCGGCTATCTGGATAAAAACGGAAACAGGGTGGAATTTAAGGAGATCACGAAAGACGGTACCGTTTACGCGCAGTGGCTGCAAGTCTTATTTACCGTTACCTTGGACGGAAACGGCGGAGAAACGGCGGACGGGCAAAAAAGCGTAGAGGTCAAAGTAGATCCGCTGAAAACGCCCGAGATTCCGGAGTTTACCTACGAAGGATATGATTTCGCGGGTTGGGATATCAACTTTGCGGAAGTTACGCAGAATTGCACCGCCACGGCGATCTGGGCGGAAAACGGCGCCGTGCGGACGAAGATCGCGTTCGACGCGGTAGGCGGTACGGAATATACGGGGGAAGACGTTTATTTCTATATCGGTGCGGAAATTCCCGCGAATGTTTTCTACACTCCGGAAAGAGGCGTGGACAGATTTGAAGGCTGGTATCTGCAAGACGAGAAAATCGAAGCGGGTATGATCTGGCAGCAGCAGGACACGGCGGAAGTTACCCTCACGGCAGAGTGGAAAAAGGGGACGCTTGTCGAGTTCGATACGGACGGTAAAGGGACAAGATGCGAATCTGTCGTCTTTTACGACGGGGAAAAGATTCCCGCCCTTCCCGTGCCGGATTCCGTCCCTGCGGACGAATATAATTTCCGCGGCTGGTATTATAACGATGAAAAGTTGAGAGAGGGGGAAGTATGGTATGCGCCCGAGGGCGTTGACAGGATCGTTCTGAAAGCGCATTGGAGCAGACTGTGGACGGATAACTATTGAAATATTCCGGCCCGCGGCAGTAAGCCGCGGGCCGTTTTCTTTCCGCACATTAAAAAATATTGGAAAAGGAAAGGGAATAGGTTTTCGGGATCTGCCTGCAAAGCTCTTTCAATACGTCCATTTTGGAGAGCGCGTCCTCGTATTTTCCGTAGGAAACGAGGGAGAGCGTTTCGCCCAGCCAGAGTTCCACTTCCTTGATATCGTTGTGGGGGATAAAGGCGTGCAGCACGTCCTTTTTTTTGCGCCAGTTCTGCTGCACGGCCTCCACGTCCTGCCGCGTGGCGACCTCTTCGCGCGTTTTGTCGTAAAGCGTTTCCACGGCGGCGGAAAATTCGCCGAACTGCCTGTCGATAAAGGCGTGTTCGTAGATCGCGCCGCCCGCGATGAGCGCCAGGCAGATGAATATCGAAACGAGGCTTTTTACCATTGCACGCCCTCCGGCAGGGCGGCGCGGTGGATCTCGTAGGGGGCGTTCTTTTTCTGAAAATAGATCTTGCCCGTGCCGTCCACCGTCATCACGGAAACGCCCTTACAGCCCGTTTTCTGCCCTTGCAGGAAATCGGTCACGAAGGAAACGCCCAGCCCCGTGCGCTCCACGGCGGTTTTATTCAGCCGCCCGTCGCCGATGAGTAGCACGGAGAGCGAAGGCTCGCCGCCGTTTTTCTTTTCGAGCACCGAAAGGTTTCCGTTGGCCTCGAAAATGGCGTAATCGATGTCGTCGAGCGAAAAATATCCCTGCGAGCGGAGGGATTCGATGAGATCGGAAACGTCTAAATTGTTCTTTTTGAGTTCCTTCATATTCACGCCGCCGCGGTCGATCACCACGCTCGGTTTCCCCGAAATCACCCGCCGCGCGAACGCGCCGCAGTTTTCCAGAAGGAAGATGGTCTGGTGCAGCAAAAACAATGCGAGGATGGCAGCCACGCCGTAAACGAGCGGGATGGAAACGTCCGCCATGGGGATGCAGGCGAGGTCCGCGACGATCATCGTGATGATGAACTCGAAAGGCTGCATTTCGCCGATCTGCCGCTTTCCCATCAGCCGCATCACGACCATAAGCGTGACGAAGATCACCGCCGTGCGGATAAAGATGATGATCATAACAGGAAACAGTATGGGCAAAACGGCGGAATTTATGAGCGGCGGGGCGTTTTGAGTTGACAAAGAAAGGCGAATCCTGTAATATAGTATCCGCAGAGTAGCAAAAACGCGTTAAGTGTTGCAAAATGGGATGTTGTTTGCAAACGAAAGCGAAAGCTGCGGTGTTTTTGCGCGTCCGTTGCGATCGGCCGTGAAGAGCGGCCTTTTTTTCGGACCTCTCCAAAATTTTTACCGGGAGGTTTTTTTTATGAACGTCCAAACAGCAACCTGGAAAAAGCTCTTTTTTTCCGAGCTTTTCCTGAGCAAATCCGCGGGTCAGCGGCTGGCGTATATCGCCGTCGCCGCGGCGCTGTCCGTCGTGTCGAACATGTTTTTGGAAATCAAGTTCGCCGACGTGCAGTTTTCCTTCACCATCGTGGTGTCCGCGATCGTCGGCATCCTGCTGGGGCCGCTCGGCGGGTTCGCCGCCTGTTACATCGGCGATCTGGCGGGGTATCTCTATAATTCCTGGGGATATATCTATATGCCGTGGGTGGGGCTTTCCACCGCGATGCTCGCCTTTCTCGGCGGGCTGGTGATGAATATCCGCCTTTCCTTCCGCGGCGCGCTGTGGGTGAAACTCGCCCTCGTGTGCATTTTGTCGCTCCTCGTGTGTACGATCGGCATCAACAGCACGGGCTTTTACTTTTACAATCGCGCGCTCGGGTTTTCCGACGCGGTGATCGATTACGTTTCTTCGCGGTTCGGCACGGGGGTGGGGTATTTCGGATACCTCGCCTACCGGTTGTTTTTCAAGGGACAAATCTTCAACAGCCTGGCGAACTTCGCGCTGCTCTTCGCCGTCGTGCCCCTGCTCAACGGCATCAAGCCGCTGAAAATCGAAATCAAGTAGTTTTGCGCTTGCGCGCGGCGGTTCCGCCGCGCGCAAATTTTTTAAAGAGCGGCAGGCGGGAAAGCGGGGAGAGATCCACGAGGTCGAACACCGCGAAGAGGAGGGCGTTGAACGCCACCGTCACCACGCCGATGACGATGAGGGTGAGCAGGTTGCCGAGATAGTTCAAAAGCAGGCGTTCGAGCAAAAATCCCGCGGCGGAGGTGGGAAGGAGGAAAACGAGCGCGAGCAGGATGAATTTCAGGTATTTCGGCTTTTCGGCGCATTGCTTGGAAATGAGGCGCAGATTGAGCGCGGAAGTTAAGGTGAACACCGCCGCGAACCCCGCGATGAGGGCGTGCACGCCGATAAACTGCGGCAGAAACCAGATGGAGGCGAGCAGGAGAACCGCCCCCGCGAGGAAATAGCCGAGCGTGCGCTTTTCCATGCCCATGGAGTTGAGCACCGACGTGGTGAGCGAGGAAACGCCCATCGGCAGCATCAGAAGCGCTGCGTGCGCGAGATAAACGCCGCTCTGCGCGTCGCGATAGACGAGCACGCCGATCTCCTCGCCGAGCACGAGATAGACGGGAATGAACAGGCAGGAAACGAACACGCATAATTTGAGCGCTTTTTCGATGTTGTTTCTGAGCGCGCGCGACTGCTTTTTATAGAAGTTTTCCGAAATTTCGGGAATGAGCACGAGCACGAAGGAGCCGAGGAGGGTGCCCGGCACGGATAAAAGGGGCATCGCCATGCCGAAGGCGCTGCCGAAGAGCGAGAGGGCTTCGGAATTGGTCATGCCCGCCGCCACCAGCCGCATGGGCAGGATGATGGAAATGAGCGAACTGACGAAGGAATTTGCCGTCCGCATGGCGGTGATGGGCAGCACGGAAGAAAAAAGGGGCAGAAATTCCTTTTTCGGGTTGGCGAATTTCCCTCCCCGCAGGAAAAACATCAGTCCGCCCGCGGCGAAGGAAAAAAGATAGGAGCCGAGCACGGCGTAGGCGGCGCGTTTGGCGCCGTCGAAAACGCCGGTCGCGCCGCCGATGAGGAACACGCCGAGGAAGATCATCACCACCTCTTCCAGAAGTTCGATCACGCTGTACGGCACGAAATCCTTGTTGCCCCAGAACACGCCGCGGATGACGGCGTAAACGCAGTTGAAGGTGAGCGCGGGCAGGACGATGAGAAAGACCGACATGCACCGCTCGTCCGCGAAGAGAAAGCCGAAACCCTTATGCCCGAACAAAAAGGCGAAAAGCAGGGGGAGGCTGAGCGTTACGGCGAGCAGCAGCCCCGCGGTGATCACGCTCCGCTCCTTTTTGGGCTCGTTCGAGGCGCGGTATTTGGTCATCAGCCGCGAAACGGTGACGGGAATGCCCGAACACGAGAGCGTGAGGAGCACGGCGAACACCGAAAGGGCGATCTGGTAAAGCCCCACGCCCTCCGACCCGATGGAGCGGGAGAGAAAGATCCTGTAAACGAACCCCAGAAATTTTTCCGCCACGGAAAACACGGTAACGATCGCCGCGGTTTTCAATAATCCTTTTCCCATAACATCTATAATTTATTCGGCCAAGCCCCGGATTATTACGTCCGCGCCGCCCTTTCCGCCCGCGCCCTTTCCCGCCCGCTCGTTTTTCGCGTTTTCCGCCCGCCGCGCTCCGTCCGCCCGGTCAAAACGTGCATATTTTGCGCGCGCGCGAAATAAAATACCTTAGAATGGATACGGGAAGTTTCGTTTTGCGGGTGAAGGAGGGGGAAACCCTGCTTTCTCTGTGCAGAAAATTCAATCTGGCTTTTGAAAAGGTCATCGCGGAAAACCGCCTCGTGCGCGAACCCGCCGCGGGCGAGTTGCTTTACGTTTCGTGCGCCTTCCGGGAAATGCACGTTGCGGAGGCGGGGGAAACGTACCGCTCCATTGCGGAAAAATACGGCAAGGACGAAGGGGAACTGCGCCGACTGAACGCCGCGGAATACGTGTTCTTTTCCATGCCCGTCGTGCTCGGCTGAGCGATGCCGGACGGGGATAAACCGAACCCGATTGAAAGCGGGCATATGCCTTTGGGCAGATTGCACAAATCCGTTGTGTAAAATGTGGAAAATTGTCGAAAACGCCGAAAAAAATTGAAATAACATTGAATGTAACGAAAATTTATGATAAACTGAAGGCATATAAAAAGCGGAACGCGCGCGGGTAAAAGCGCATTTTTGTTTTTTAAACGGTTTTTCGGGACAAGCCCCTTCTGTTTTTTCAAACGGGCGCGCCCGTTTTTTGCGGCAGATCGCCGCAAAAACCATTTGAAAGGAAAAACGCCCCTTTTACGC
>CALVZR010000141.1 GCA_944372565.1 uncultured Clostridia bacterium
CTGCTCATCAGCCTGATGCGCGCCGAAACCGAAAAAAAGGACGCGGACGCCGTGTTCCTGCCCGAAGAGGAAATGGCGGGCCGCGTGGCGGAGCTCGCGGCGGCGTATCTGAAAGAGCGGGTGTTCGGCAGGGCGAGCGCGGAGGAAATGTGCCGCGCGCTCAATTACAACCGCTCTTACGTGTTCCGCCAGTTCCGCAAGGCGACGGGCGAAACGCCCATGCGCTATTACCAGCGGCTGAAAATCGAGGAGGCCAAACGCCTGCTGCGCGAGGGCATGAGCGCGGCGCAGACGGCCGCCGCCCTCTCTTTCGACACGCCCGATTATTTTTCCAAAGTGTTCAGAAAATTCGCCGCCTGCACGCCCTCGCAGTATAAAAAAAGAGGGCTGTGAAGCAACGCCCCGCAGCCCCCGTTTTCATCGATGCGATTTGTTTTTCAAAAGGAGCATCTGCCCCGGCGCCAGCCAGTAGCGGCCGGAATTTTGCGAAAGGTTTTCCCCGCAGGTCACGTCTATGCAGGTCGGTTCGTTCTGCGAAAGGTTCACCAGCAACCAGCTCGCCTGCCCGTCCTTTTCAAATTTGGTCACCGAAAGCGGCGCGGGATTGACCACCGTGCGGATTTCCCGGAGATCTTCATTGAAGGAAAACGCGGGCGTGGAGCCGAAACTCTTTCCCAAGTGCCACACGCCGCCGAAAGAAAGCGAGGAGAGGAACTCCGCGTAATACTCGTTGAACGTGCGGTTCTGCCGCGAAAGCCTGCCGAAGGTTTCCGTTTTCTCCCAGAAGAGATCGATGGGGGAAAGGCGGAAACTGCCGTCCAAACGGCGTTCGTAAACGAAAAACCACAAGATTCCCGCCGCACCGTGCGCGACCGTTGTGGAGATCTGCCAACGCAGAAGGTCTTCGTCCGGCACGACGATCGACCAGTGTCCCACGGAGAGCAGCGAAACGTAGAGATCCGCGCCGCAGCTGCGCGCGGCTTCCCCGAAGATATTCAGGTTTTTGAAATAGAGGTTCACGAAGCGCTCCCGCTCGAAATACGCGCACTGCCCGTAATAATCGTAACCGAATTTCTGCGCGCCCGTGCGGCGGAGGAAGGACTTTATCTTTTCGCCGTAGCCTTCGCAATCCACGCCCAGAACGTCTTTGAAATTTTCTTCGTCCCAATAGGGCAGGAAATTGATGAAGGGCATCACGGGGGAAAGTTCCCTGCACGCGATATACGCGCGCTCGGCGGCTTCCCACTGGTCTTTTCCCGGCTCGTCGCCCACGTGGAAACCGAAAAAAGCGGGATGGGAGGCAAAATCGCGCACCGCCTGCTCCACGCCCTTGCGGAACGCCTCTTCCCCTACCTGTATGTAGCGCGAAAACGTGGTGCGCGCGTCGCACACGATGAGTTTCATTCCCCTCTGTTCGCAGGCGTCCAGCTGGGCGATCATTCTCTTTTTATCGTGTTTTTCGGGGTCGAACTCGAAGGACATGGGCATATTCATGCCGAGCGCCTTCCAGTCGTCCGCCGCGGCCTCCTCCTCTAAAACGCCCGTATCCACGTAATTCCAGAAACCGATCCTGAATTTGTCTTTCATGTTCTTTCTCTCCTTTCAAAATAGGGCAAAACGTCTAACGGCGCGGACACCTCTACTTCCCCGCCGCCCGCATACAGGCGGTTTTCGGGCACGTAGAGCCAGTCGCAGCCCGCGGGCAGCACGACTTTCTTTGTCCGCGCGCCCTCGCACACGACGGGCGCCACGAGATACTTATTTCCCAGCATAAACTGATCCTTAATGTTTTCCATGCCGCAATGGGGAAATTCGTATTCCATATTCCGCAGCATGGGAGCGCCCGTCGCCGCGCTCTCTTTCGCGAGCGCGCGGAGGTATTCCCCGAAAGAGGCGTGCAGGTTCGCGTATTTCACCGCGAAATCTTCCACTCCGTTTCCGTATCTCCAATAGGAGCGGGAAAACTGCATCATGGGCATGAGCGCGGCGCATTCGCACGAACGGGCGAAAAATTCCGCGTCTTTGAGCGTTTTCCCGTGGTAATCGGTTTCGTTGCCGCCCCCGATCATATCCGGGCAGCAGAAGGGATATCCGCTCAGCCCCGCCTGGATCATGTTGGGCACGAGCGAACCGAGCCCCCGCTTTTCGTCCCAGCTGCTGCTCTTATCCGAAAGCCGCTGCACGATGGCGGCGCCCCCCTTCCCCACGCATGCGCGCAGTTCGGAATATTCGTAAAGGTTTGCAAAATCCGCCCAGAGTTCGCTCTGCCCGTTGGGCGTGACGGGGGCGAAAGTGAGGTCGTCCGTTTCGTAATACATCGCGTCGCCCGCATCGAATTTAAATCCGTCCGCGCCGTATTCGCTTTGCAGGAAATCGAGTTTTTCTTTCAGCCAGCCGTATGCCGAAGGGTTTGTTCCGTCGAGCAAGGCGCTCACGCCGCTCCACCATACGCGCAGGGCGGTCTTCCCGCTCTTCTCCCGCACAAATACGCCCTTCTTTTCCAGCGCGGCGTAATCTTTTGCCGTTTCGGAAACGAACGGGCACACCCACAGCATCACCTTGAAACCGAGTTCGTGCAGCCTGCGTATCATGGCGGCGGGATCGGGAAATTCCTTTTCCTTAAACCGCCAGTCGCCGTAGTCACGCATCCAGCCGTCGTCGAGAATAATGCACCCCGCAGGCATCTTTTTTTCCGCGATGCTCTCCGCATAGGAGATCACCTTTTCCTGCGTTAAATGGCGGAGCGTTTCCATCCACGTGCAGTACTGCGGCGCGGTGTATGTAAGCGGCGGCACGGCGCGGCGCTTTTTAAATAAGCGCTTCGCCGCCGCGAGATAGGCGCCCTTCAGCGTGCCGAAACCGCTTTCCGAAACCACGTCGCCCGACGCTTCGGAAATGATGAGATCCCCCGCGCTCGCGTGTATGATGCAGCTGCCGTTTACGTAAACGTATCTGCCTTTGCTGCTCACGAGCAGCGGGTTCACCTGGTTATACGTGCGGTTTATCAAAAAGTTCAGTTCGTATTCGTCCTTGGTCCCGAAGGGCATTCTGTACCCGTCCGAAACCGAGCCGCACCACCAAAATTCGTCTTGTCCGATTTTATAACTGTATCTCATAAGCCGGTCCTTTTTTCCGCCGCGGAGAACGCGGCCGTCGTTTTTTTCTTACAACAGAGAATCGATCCACGCAACGGTATCCTGGCCTTCCGCGTAGGAATATGCCTGCAGCGTTTCCATGTCCGCCCTGAACTGCGCGATTTCCTCCTCATAAGCGGAAGAATTGATGTTATAATACGAAGAATAATTCTTGATCACGAGATAACGGAGACAGAAACTCTCTTTCAGCACGCGGTTTTTCATGATCTCGCGCTCATTCGCGTTTTCGATGGAATCGTACGTTGCGGACGCTTTTTCAACAAGTTCGAGCGCTTGCTCGAGAATGCGTTTCGGCCACACCGTCGCCGTGGAAAGCGCCGGCTGATAGGAATCGTAAAGCTGGAAATGCAGGCCGTAATTGTTTTGCACGTCGTATTCTTTCAGATACGTGCGGATCAGCGACAGACATTCTTTCATATACTGCGCGCCCGATTTATAGTAGTGCTCCATAAAGTCGTCGATGAGTTCCTGCATATCGAGTTCGGTGTTCCACATCAGCTTGCCGACCAGGTAGTTATAAAGATCGCCGAACATACGGACCGAAGAACCCGTGGCGTTCTGCCGCAGGATGTTGACCACTCCGATCTCCTTATACATTCTGAGATTGGGCACGAGCGAATCGTAATCGTTGAAGAACATGAAATAGTGATTGTAATTCGCCGCGTAATCGTACACCATAAAGTGATCCGTGAGCGCCTGCCATCCGCGGATATCCGCGCGGAACGCCGCATTGATCTGGCAGTTTTCGTCTTCAAACGCGTGGGAATAGCAGTACATGATGGGGGTAAGGCGGATATACAGTTTTTCGTGGGGGATCACGCTGCTGTCGATGGCCTCGTATTCCCCCTGCGCATTGGTCCTTACGGGCGGGTGGATACTGCCCGAAGAATAAGCGAACGTAACATATTTCAGTTCGCGTTCGGGGCAGTTTTCTTCCCTCCATTCCTCGACGGCGGAAACGATCTGATTGCAGAAACGTACAATGTATCCGCTCATGCCGTAGGTGTTGATTTCGTTTTTGCATGCCGAGCACTGACACATCCCCGCCATATCCTCTTCCGCGATGTTCACATACATTCCGTAGGGATTTTCCTCGACGAGGGCAATCGTGTTCTTGATGAATTCGGCGATAAGTTCCGTATTGGTAAGGCAGATCTGCCGCGCACTGTTCGCAAACCATTCGGGATGATAGGTATCGGGCAGATCCGGATCGTTATAAACCTCCGGGCTGATGATGGTACGGAAAGATTCGCAGTGCCCGCCGATCCAGTCGCGGCTGGCGCCGTAGGCATACGCCGCGGTCGAATTATTCCAGCTTCTGATGCGGAGCATGGTGGCGGCTTCCCTGTTATAAAGCAGCAGCCCGTCCATATCCCGCCCTTCGAAATCGGGAGCTTCCGAATAGTGGAAATCTTTCAGTTTGGCCTCCGCCGTCTGTCCGATATACACTTCATCCCCGGCATACGCCTCGTAGCCGAACTGATATTTCAGAAAATCCTGCACGGCGTATATCGTGCCGCTGTCCTCCACACCGCAGAGCACTACGGCGTTGTCGTAACGTTCGATGCGGAACCCGTCGCAGGTCAGTTCGCTTTCCGAAAGCGCGAGCCCGCTGCCTTCCAGAATCGCCGTCCTGCCCACCGAAATGATCTTGGCGTTCCTGTCAAAACTCATCCCCGCGTCCGTTTTTACGGGAAGGGTCGCGCCCGTCGCTTGCAGAAAATAGGAGGCAAGCGTTTCCGCCGCATAGCGTTCGGCCTCGGTCGCGTCTGCGGGGATGACCGCAGAATACTCGGTTACGCCGTTTTCGGCGAGGACGATCGAAGTATCTTCGATGACGATCTCCCCCGAACCGGTTCCGTTATTGCACGCGGCCGACGAAACGAGCAGCGCCGCCGCAAGCGCGAATATCGTAAGTTTTTTTAAGAATTTCATACTTTTTCCCTCACTTCACGTTGCAGACGATCTCCTTGATCGTCACGTTGTTATTCGCATCGTACGCGTAGTAGCGGACGAGATATCTTCCCGCCGTCTGCGGAACGAATTGATTGTTCACCGTTTCGATATACGTCGCGTCGGGCGAAACCACGTAGATGCTGAGAACGGGGTTTTCGTCCTGATTATCCAGAACGACTGCATCCGGAAGTTTTACCCTCTTTCCGACTTTCCCGGAAAGTTCTTCGGAAGAAACCGTGATCGAAGGCGCTTCCGTATCTTCTGCAAAAAGGCTGTACGAATCGAGACGGTAGTTCCCCGCGGAATCCTCCGCGTAATACGTCAGGGAATATATGCCGTAGCTGTCGAGCACGAAGTCCATTCCCTCGGCGCTGATCTGATTATCGATAAGTTTTTCCCCCGTGGGAGAAGTGAGCGTCACGTAAACCTGCACGTTGGGGCTGATAACGTCGTACCCCCTTGCATACGGCAGACGGATGCGCTGATTGAGCGAGGGCCGCTCGATCAGATCTTCCGCATATTCGATCTCGGGGCTGACCGCGTCCGAAAAAGGACTCATTCCTTCCGATTTGTAATCCGCGTAAAGCACCTGATTGTTGAGATGGGTGATCTTCACGCCGGCCTCGCCAGAAATTTCCGTAAGCCTGAATTCCACGAAGATCCGCCCGCTGGTAAATCCCGTAAAAGGCGTACCGTCGTCGTTGACCGTCGGGGTGAAAATCGTATTGCCGCGGTAATCGAGCACCGACGTGCCGTTCCAAGCAAGTTCCAGCGGCGTTGCGGAAACGCCCGCAGCGGTATCGTATCCGCCGTTCATGGAATACCGCTGTCCGTTATAATATACGAGGGTGTTGGTTGCCGTATATTGTTCGAGGGCCATCGTGAACCCGACGGAAGCGTTGTCCGCATCGCGCAGTTTCACTTCCAGCCGTCCGAACGATTGCATCCCGTAGGGGACATGGAACAATGCGGAAAAGTTGGACGCCCTGAGCGGATGGATATAGGAAAACGCCATATCTCCCGTGTATCCGCTCTTCGCGGAAAACAGCATATAGCTTTCCGTGAGCTCCTCCGCCGTATTATAGGAAACGTCCGTCGCTTCGGCGTCGTAGGAAAAATAATCGCTGAGGAATTCCGCTTCCGCGATCGCGCAGGTGAATTCGCGCACGACGGGTACGTTTTCCCCGCAGGAAATTTCGTAAACGAGACGCACCTCGCTGCCGTATTTTTCCGTATCGGGCACGAACACGTAGTTTTTCACCTCTTCGGAATAAGACGCTTTCTCCCCCGTGCCGTACGCGGTGATCTTCACCGCCGCCTTCAGCTTGGCGCCCGGGCGGCTCGTATAGTCGTACGCGGCGGGTTCGGGAAGTTTATATTCTTCCTTATCGATGAATTTTTCGTACATCGTCAGATCGCCTTCAAACACGGGCTGACCGTCCGAAACGATTTCAATGAGAATGCTTTTATACGCCGCGTTTCCGAGATAGTCCTCCGCGCGGTAGCGGAGATAATACTCGCCGGGCAGACGGAGCGAAACGGTATTGTTTTCCACATCGTACCTATCCCCCGTGAGCAGGCGTTCGGCATATACAAAAACGTTTACGCTGCCGCTGCCCCCGGAAACGGAAACCTCCGGCAGGGCGATGGTTTCGCCCGCAACGTACTGCGTTTTTTCCAGTTCCGCCGAAATCTCCATAGGCGGCACGGCGTAACGCGCGAGCACGGCGTATTCCGCGGTTTCGGTATGCCCCGCGGCGTCCGTCGCCTCGTAGCGCAGCGTATATGTCCCCGCTGTTTCGGGAATAAAACTCTCCCCTTCGATCGCGGTGAATTCCGTTTCGCCGGGCGCGGCGATCGAAATTTTCAGATCGAGCGCGCCGTCTATGGCGTCGTACGCCTCCGCGGGATACAGTTTATATTCTTTACCCACCGCGGCAACGGGCGGTTCGTCCCAGTTTTCTTCCACTAAAATAGAGGGATTTTGCGTGTCGGTCACCCCCGCTCCGTTCATCGGAACGCCGCCCACGCAGAACACCATATAATTGGCCTCGCCGCCGAGGAAACCCGTTGCGGCGATGCTGATCTTCACGCGGTTATTTTTGAATCCGCCCCATTCGTTGCCGTAGCCGACGGCTTCGCCGTCGTCGAGTTTGAGTACGGGCGTATTCTTTCCCGTGTGCTGGTCGATGGAAACGAGCAGTTCCTCGGGATCGTAATGCAAAGTGAAGGGTTTATAGATCATTTCCTCGTTGGAAATGCCTTCAAAGGAGGAAACGACCGTTCCGGAAAACGAGATGGCGTTCGATTCGAAACCGAGATCCGAAACATCCGATGCAATACCGATATCTCCCCATTTATATCCCCTGGCGGAAATGCCGGGAGCCTCTACATTCGTTGCCGTCCAGTCATTCGCCCAGCGGTTTTGCAGGATGGTGATCTTGAGGTAATTGCTCTCGTCGTCCGCGTCGGTAAGCGTGATGTCGAACTGCGTGAAACTCGCCGTGCCCCGCGCCGAGGGGATGGGCGCGATGCTCAGCAGCTCGTCTTCCCCCGTCAAGCGGGAAAGATCGATCACATTATTATAAACGATTTCGGCGCCTCCTGCCTGCGAATGCACGTAAATGCCGTTTTTGCGGTATTCGGGCAGCGTGTCGGGCGTGACGACGACGGGATCCGGCTGCCGGTAATCCGCATCGTAGCCGTTCAACATATAATCGGGCGCATTCACGTTGGCGGTGATCTCCACGCCGTCGTCCGCGCTCCAAAGTTCCGCGGGGCTGAGCGGCACATCTGCCGAAACCGGTTCACGCAGGAGCGCCGTTCCCAGCGCGCCGCCCGCTAAAAGGGCGGCGCAGAGTATGGTAAGCAAAACTTTTTTCATCGAAATTTCTCCTTATCCTTTCAGTCCGCCGATGGTCAGAGATCCCATCAGCTTTTCTTTGAAACACATAAACAATACGAACACGGGCAGCGCGATGATGAGCAGACCCGCCATCTTCCTGGTGACGTCCGCCACCTCGTAATTCGTGCTGTACTGGAACATCCACGCCCCGTAAGAGAGGTTCGGATAGCTCGGCAGGTAGATAAGCGGCGTCATATAGTCGTTCCACAGCGTGATGAACTGCATGAGGAACAGCACGCCGAAAATCGTCCTCGTCATGGGGAACATAATCTGAACCATCGTGCGGCAGTGCCCCGCCCCGTCGATGAAGGCAGCCTCCGCATATCCCCAGGAAAGCCCCTTCCAGCTGGCGTAATACATCAAAAACACCGAACCGAACGCGCCGCAGCTCCACAGATAGTTGCCGAGCAACGAATCGTACAGCCCCAAATCGTTGAGCAGCTTGATGTTCGCCGCCATGGAAACGGAAAGGGGCATATAATTGGTGATCAGCACGATGGGCCAGAGCGCGTTTACCCAGCGTATGTATTTATATTTGGCGAGAATGTAACTCGCGATCGACGCGGTGAGCACCGAAAAAAACGCGTTGCCGCATGCATAGAGCAAGCTGTTGCCCAAAAGTCCGAAAAAGCCCACCGTTTTCGTGGCGGTAACCGAAATTTTGATATTCTGAAACGCCAAGATATAATTGTTGAACGCCCAGCCGGAGGCAGAACTCGGAAACCACGTGGGGTTGAGATAAAACTCCACGTCGGATTTCACGCTGGTGAGAATCCCCCAGAACAGCATAAACAAGAACGCGACCGTCCACAGGCAGAGCAGCGCCCACACCGAAACGGGGAAGATTTTGCGGGAGATCTTTCTCCATACGGAATAACCTTTTTTCATTTCGCGATTTTCCATATCTTCCCTCCCTTAAAATTCCGCTTCGGGATCGAAACGGTCGAAGAGTTTCTTCGTCCCCCAGATGATGGGGATGGAAACCAGCCCGATGGTCAGGTTCGCCGCTGTGGTATAACCGTACATAAAACGGTTATCCCCGCCGCCGTTGTCGCCGATGACCTGCAGCGTCATATAATAGCCGAACGTGATGGTGCCTTCGGGCGCCTTGATGCCCGCGCCGTTGCCGTAGATGGCGAACAGCGGGCCCTGCTGCGTGAAAAAGCCCGTAAATATGCCCAGGCAGTAAACCTGCAGAATGGGGAACATCATGGGCACCGTGAGGTGGATAAATTCCTGCCACAGGCTGAACCCTTCTATCTGTCCCACTTCCACCAGATCGTCCGGAATGCGGCTCATCGTGCCGAGGTTGAGCAGCAGGCTGCCCGGCACCGAAGTGAAAAAGCAATAGACGAGCATGGTTGGAAAGGCATTATACGGATCCATGATGAGGGTGGGCAGGTCCGCGCCGAACAGCGTTCTCCACATGCCTGCCAGCCCGTATTCCACGAAATAGCGGAAAAAGAGCGCCACCACCATGGAGGAAATGATCGTGGGCAGATAGAGCACCACCTTGAAAAGCCCTTTTAAGGGAAGCTTTTTATAGATGATGAAGGAGAACATGATGCTCACGGGAAGTGCGACCAGCGTGACGAGGTGCATGATCACGCCGTTGAGAAAATACGACGTGAGGTTCTGCCCCGAAAAGAGGTCGCTGAAAAAGTCCGTGAAATTTTTGAACATGTTCGGGGCGTCGTAAAACACCTGTGAACCCGTCTGCGCGTCAAACCTCTGGAAGGCGAGCAGGATATTGTTGATGTTGCCGTACACATAAAACACCACCCACTGCACCAGCATGAACGCCAGCGCGCAGATGCAGAACACCTGCGCGTGCCTCTCGTGGGCAAGGCGGCTTTTTGTTGTAGGAAGATTCTTTTTCATGCCCGTATCCTTAAACGATCAGAGGATGCCGTAATACGCGTTGTATGCGGCCGTCCAAAGGGATTCGCTGTAATATGCGGCAATTCCGTTGAAATAATCATCGGCGGAAAGGTTGGGATAGGCGTACATGGTGTTGAACAGTCCGGTGTTATAGTCCGTGCCGCCCACGTTGGATCTCCACCCGATGTCCGCCGTGCTGCTGCGCGCGAAACGCGTGCGGGCATTGGGGCTGTTGCGGATAATGGTGACCTC